>CAZDHQ010000305.1:0-5896 GCA_964505135.1 uncultured Ferruginibacter sp. | reverse complement strand
CATTTGCACTGCATCCAATGTTTCTTAACCTGGCAGCCGTGGCAGGTAAAAAGCATGCGGCAATTGTTTCAGCGCTGGAAAACGAGCGGTTAAGGTTAAACGCTTTACCGGATGTAGATTATGAAGCAGTAACCAAAAAGAAATTCGCTGTTGCAAAAGAGCTGTACCTGTTACAAAAAGAACAATTAAAACACGATCAATATTATTTTGATTTCTTTGAATTGAACCGCCACTGGCTGGTGCCTTATGCTGCATTTTGTTATTTGAGAGATACCTATAAAACTGCAGATTATAACCAGTGGAAAACAAATAATGTATATGATGAGCAGGCTATTCAGAAACTGGTAGCGCCCGGTCAAAAGCATTACGATGAAATAGCTGTTCATTATTTTATTCAATACCACCTTCACCTGCAGTTAAAAGAAGCCACAGCCTATGCTCATAAAAATGGCATTGTGGTAAAAGGTGATTTGCCAATTGGTATTTATCGTTACAGTTGTGATGCATGGATGGCGCCTGAGTTATACAATATGGATGCACAGGCAGGAGCACCGCCAGATGATTTTGCTGTAAAGGGTCAAAACTGGGGATTCCCAACTTACAACTGGCAAAGAATGGAACAGGATGGCTACGCATGGTGGCGCCGTCGTTTTGAGCAGATGAGTGAATATTTTGATGCCTATCGCATTGATCATATCCTGGGCTTCTTTAGAATATGGAGTATTCCACTGCATGCTGTTGAAGGAATAATGGGCCGCTTTGTTCCTGCCATCCCGGTTCACATCAATGAATTGCAGCAAAATAATATTTCGTTTGATTATCACCGTTACTGCAGGCCTTATGTTCCAGATCATATAGTGAATGAGCGTTTTGGTGAACATGCCGGTTATGTAAAAGAAACTTTTTTAAACTGGAACGGAAATGAATTTGATCTGAAACCGGAATTTGATACGCAGAGAAAAGTGGAGGCTTATTTTAACCAGTTTGATGAAAGTGAGTTTAACCAGTTTATCAAACGTGGCTTATATGATTTAATCAGCAATGTAATTTTGTTTGAAGAGGAAGGTTCTCAAATGCAAAAATTTCATTTTAGGATTGGTATGGAGAGCACCACTTCTTTCAGGGATTTGAATGATTACATTAAACAAAAATTGAAAGAGCTTTCCATCAACTATTTTTATCGCCGCCAGGATGATTTTTGGAAGAAAGAAGCCATGCGTAAATTGCCGTCTTTAAAACGTACCACCAATATGCTGGTGTGCGGTGAAGACCTGGGCATGGTGCCCGCCTGTGTGCCGGACGTAATGAAACAACTCGGCATGCTGAGTCTTGAAATACAGCGCATGCCAAAAGATCCCAACACAGAATTTTTTCATCCGGCTGCTGCGCCTTACCTCTCCGTAGTTACGCCGTCCACGCATGACATGAGTACTATCCGTGGCTGGTGGGAAGAAGACTATACAAAGACACAGCATTTCTTCAATTCTATTTTAGGCCACTATGGTGCAGCACCCTATTTCTGTGAGCCATGGCTTAATAAAGAAATTTTAATGCAGCACCTGTATTCACCTGCTATGTGGTGCATCTTCCAGGTGCAGGATATTTTAGGTATGAGTGGCGAACTCAGAAGAAAAGATCCAAATGAAGAAAGAATCAATATACCTGCTAATCCAAAACATTACTGGAAATACCGGATGCATATCAGCCTGGAAGATTTAATGCAGCAAACTGCGTTTAATAATGAGTTGGGCAGTTATGTAAAAGCGAGTGGAAGATAAAATACCAGCAATACTGTTTTTCAGGCCGGGTTTATGCCCGGCTTTTTATTTACTTTGCATGCATGATGAAGGTTTCCTATAGACGATACAATCTGCCTTTCAAATATCCTTTCACCATTTCCAAAGGAACAAAAACACACCAGCCAACTTTAATTGTGGAGCTGGAATATTTTGGCACAAGAGGCTATGGTGAGGCACCGGCCATTGCTTACTACAATATCCCGGTGGAGAAAATGATTGAAGACCTGGAGAGAAAGAAAACATTTGTTGAAAAATTTTCTTTTTCTGATCCTGAAAGGTATTGGCATTACCTGCATCATTTGTTTCCACAAAACCCTTTTTTGGTTTGTGCGCTTGATATGGCAGGCTGGGATTTATATGGTAAGCTGAAAAGAAAGCAACTTCACCAGATTTGGAATTTAGATATCACAAAAGCGCCTCTGACAGATTATACTATCGGTATTGATACCATTGAAAAAATGGTGGCCAAGATGAAAGAAAAGCCCTGGCCGATTTATAAAGTAAAAGTGGGTGTGGAAGGAGATATTGAAATGGTGGAAGCATTGAGAAAAAATACAGATGCTATTTTAAGGGTAGATGCCAATGCAGGCTGGACACTGGAACAGGCTTTACATAAAATTCCATTGTTAAAAGCCTTGGGTGTTGAAATGGTGGAGCAACCTTTAGCAAAAGATGATTGGGATGGAATGAAAGTATTGTTTGAAAAATCGCCTTTACCCTTGTATGCTGACGAGGCCTGTGTAGCAGAAAACGATGTAGAAAAGTGTTACCAGCATTTTCACGGCATTAATATCAAACTCACCAAATGCAGCGGTATTACACCTGCACGAAGAATGATTACAAAAGCTAGAGAACTTGGTATGAAAGTGATGATTGGCTGCATGAATGAAAGCTCTGTTGGCACTGCGGCCATTGCACAGTTGGCACCATTGCTTGATATGGTAGATATGGATGGGCCTTTGTTATTAAATGAAGATGTAGCATCAGGTGTGAGTTTTGATTTTGGAAAGATTATTTATACTGATAAAACTGGCTTAGGTATAGAGATGATAGAACACGGATGACGCAGATTGAACTGATTCAAAGACGGATAAAAATCAGCGGCAATCAGCATGATCCGTCCAATCAGTGTTCCATCCCTAAATTTTTTTGGTAAAATAATTTATCAGCCTTTACTTTGCAGCACAATGAAAAAAATAACTCATATCCATCATCATCATATCATTGCCGCAGGGTAAGCTATGCTGATATGTATGTGCTGAAACATATTTTCAAAAGGGCTTACAAAAAATGTAGGCCCTTTTTATTTTAACTATAATCGGTAAAATTTATGTTGAAGATTGCAGTTCAAAAGTCAGGGAGACTATTTGAAGATTCAATGAAACTGCTGAAAGATTGCGGTATTGAGATTAATAATGGCAATAAGCAATTAAAAGCTGTTGCCCAGGATTTTCCTCTGGAGATTTATTTTTTAAGAGACGATGATATTCCGCAATATGTGTATGATGGTGTTGCAGATATTGGTATTGTGGGCGAAAATGTGGTACATGAAAAAGCAAAAGATATTGCTAGTGTTTACAGGCTCGGTTTTGGTAAATGTCGCTTAAGCATTGCTGTCCCTAAAGGAAAAGAATACAGTGGGCCTGCTGATTTGGAAGGGTTGAAAATTGCTACCAGCTACCCGGTGATTCTCCAGCAATATTTAAAAGATAACAAGATCAATGCAGAAATTCATGAGATCAGTGGGTCTGTAGAAATAGCACCGGGCATAGGTTTGGCAGATGCTATCTGCGATTTAGTAAGCAGTGGCAGTACGCTTTTCACTAATGGTCTGAAAGAAACTGCCGTAATTCTTAAATCAGAAGCAGTGCTGGTTGCCAATAAAAATTTGTCGGACGATCAAAAGATCATCCTGGATAAATTACTCCTTCGCATCAATGCTGTGAAGAGTGCAAGAAGGAATAAATACATCCTGATGAATGCACCCAACCATCAGCTAAAAAACATTGTTTCATTATTGCCGGGAATGAAAAGCCCTACCATTGTTCCCTTAGCAGAAGAAGGCTGGAGCAGTGTACAGAGCGTAGTGAACGTAAATGATTTTTGGAGTGTAATAGAGAAACTGAAAGAATATGAGGCCGAAGGGATTTTAGTAATGCCAATAGAGCAGATGATTGTTTAACCAAAATGAATAATCAGTCATATCAATATGCTGATTAATGAAATTTAACTGAGCTATGGAAGATAAAATGTTTAAAAATGATATGAAGCATCGCTCCTTTCCTCCTGAGAGAAGTCGAATGGAGGGGAAAGGAGAAGGAGGATTGGGCCTTTATATAAATCCATCAAAAGATCAATGGCCACAAATTATTGCCCGGCCTGTATTTGACAGCAAGCCACTGGAAGCAACTGTTACTGCTATTCTTGACGATGTGAAAGCAAATGGTGATGTTGCCGTAAAAAAGTATGCGCTGCAATTTGACAAAGTTGTTTTGGAGGATTTAAAAGTAAGTGTAGAAGAAATTGCAGAAGCAGCCTTAATGGTTGATGATGATCTGAAAGCTGCTATTAAAATTGCAAAAGATAATATCACCAGGTTTCATCTTTCACAAAAAGAAGATATAAAGCAAATAGAGACAACTAACGGTGTCGTATGTTGGAGAAAGTCTGTAGCAATTGAAAGAGTTGGTCTTTACATTCCGGGTGGAACTGCTCCATTATTTTCAACTTTATTAATGTTGGGTATTCCTGCAATGCTGGCTGGTTGCAAAGAAATAATTGTATGTACACCAAGCAGCACCGAAGGAAAAATTAACCCGGTAATATTATATGTAGCCGGCTTGATTGGATTGAAAAATATTTACCGGTTTGGAGGCGTGCAGGCGATTGGAGCGATGGCATATGGCACTGAATCCGTTCCTCAAGTGTATAAAATTTTTGGGCCTGGAAACCAATATGTAACCTGTGCAAAGCAATTGATCAATAAAGAAGGTGTTGCGATTGATATGCCTGCCGGGCCAAGTGAAGTGGCTGTGTATGCAGATGATAGCTGTGATCCATCTTTTGTGGCTGCAGACTTGCTTAGCCAGGCCGAGCATGGAGTGGATAGCCAGGTTTTGCTGGTGGCTTCATCAGAGGAGATCATCAATAATGTAAAGATGCAAATCCAGGCACAGTTAGAATTACTGCCAAGAAAAAGAATTGCTGAAGCGTCTCTTGCCAATAGTAATTATGTTGTGCTTGAGAATATTGACGATGCATTTGCTTTACTAAATGCTTATGCGGCTGAACACTTAATCATTGCTTCAGATAATGCTGTAGAACTATCTGCGAAAGTTATTAATGGAGGTAGCGTATTCATCGGTCATTATTCGCCGGAAAGCGCCGGCGATTATGCATCAGGTACTAATCATACATTGCCTACTAACGGTTACGCAAAGGCGTACAGTGGTGTATCGATGGATAGCTTTGTGAAGAAAATTACTTTTCAGCAGCTTTCTCAGACCGGCATCAGGAACATAGGAAATGCAGTTGAATTAATGGCATCCGCTGAAGGATTAGATGCTCATAAAAATGCAGTTACTATCAGGAAGAACAAAATTTAAAACAATGGAATTCGATTTAGATAGACTTGTTAGAACAAATATCAAGAACCTGAAACCCTACTCATCAGCCCGGCACGAGTTTACTGGTAAGGCTTCTGTATTTCTTGACGCCAACGAAAACGCATATGGTTCACCGTTACCTGAAAGATTTAATCGGTATCCTGATCCATTGCAATGGCAATTGAAATTTCAGTTGGCAAAAATTAAAGGTGTTCCTGCAGAGAATATATTTATTGGCAATGGAAGTGATGAAGTGATTGACCTAGCTTTTAGGATTTTTTGCAACCCTGGAGTAGATAATGTGGTCATATGCCCGCCTACTTACGGTATGTACGAGGTAAGTGCTGATATCAATGATGTAGGAATTAAAAAAGTAAATCTTACAAAAGATTTTCAACTGGATGTAGAAGGTATATTAGATGCGATTGATGAGAATACGAAATTGCTCTTCATCTGCTCGCCTAATAATCCCACCGGTAATAACATGAACAG
>CAZDHQ010000304.1:0-5903 GCA_964505135.1 uncultured Ferruginibacter sp. | reverse complement strand
TACCAAGAAAGGTATTATCAAAAAAACTGACCTGGCAGACTTCAGCAGGCCAAGACAAACGGGTATCAATGCTATCACCATACTGGAAGGTGATCAATTGTTAGAGGCAAAACTTACAGACGGCAATTCAGAAATTATGATGGCCGTGAAGAGTGGTCGTGCTATTCGTTTCCCTGAAGAAAAAGTAAGGTCTACAGGGCGTGGAAGCATCGGTGTAGCAGGTGTAGAAGTAGAGGATGAGAATGATGAAGTGGTAGGTATGGTTTGCGTAAACAGGCAGGATAAGAGCAAAACGATTCTGGTGGTCAGCGAAAAGGGATATGGTAAACGTACAGCATTGGATGATCCGGAAACCGGTGAAGCTAATTATCGTGTAACCAACCGTGGCGGTAAAGGAGTTAAGACAATTAATGTAACAGACAAAACCGGTTCCCTGGTAGGACTGCTGGATGTTACCGAAAAAGAAGACTTAATGATTACCTGCGTAAGCGGAGTAACCATTCGTATGAAGGTGAGTGATGTGAGCGAACAGGGTAGAGCTACACAAGGTGTAAAACTCATTAGGATTGATGAAGGAGATGCAATTGCAGCAATAACTAAATTGGACGAGCAGGAAGAAGAACAACATATTGCTGAGAGTACAGAAACACCAACTGAAACACCGGGAGAGCCAGGCGATAACAACGACATCCAGTCACCCGGCAATGAGGAACAAAACGATGAGTCGGCGCCGCAGGCTGAATCTTAAATAACGAATCAGAAGTAATTGGTTCAAAGAAAATATAAAAGTCAGCCACAAGGGCTGACTTTTTTTGATACGCCTCTGAGATTGGCTTACTTATTTTTCAGTTCGTTTACTTGCTTAATTAGATTTTCAATTAGTTGTTGCTGTTCATCAAGTCTTTTGCTTAATTGTTGATTTTGCTCATTCAATTCCTGTACTGATTTTACTAACGGTACTACAAATTCTGCGTAGCTTAGGCTGTAAGCATCTTTATTATTCAATGGCTTCAATACACCGCTAAAATTAAAATTCGCATTTTTAGCTGCCTGCTCTACTTCCTGAGCAATAAAACCTGTATAGGTGATGCTTTCTTTTTTACGAATAGCTTCTTCTTCATCCGGGTTATAAGCAACGTTGGTGATGGTATACTCACCACCACGTGTATACGCATTAAACTTGTGTATATCCCAGTTGTAGGTAACAGGTCTTAGTTTTAAAATAAAATCAAGGCCATGAACATCTTCTTTGATATTTGTTTTAAATCTTCCATCACTATAAGTGGTAAAGTTTACCTGGCCACGTATGGCAGTAACAGAAGTGTTACCGATTGAAATATAGTTAGCATTGCTTACACTAGCACCATTACCAATTGCAGTTGAATTTTGAGCGGTAGCGGTAGCACCATTACCAATAGCGGTAGCCTGATAGCCAGTAGCTTTAGCGTTTACTCCCACCGCAAGCGTAGCGTTTCCACTTGAAGTACTTGCACCAGAACCAATAGCGATACCCTGGTAAGTGTCAACTTCTGTGTTATAACCAATTGCTATTGCTTCGTTCTGAGATGAATTTGCATAAGCGCTTGATCCAATCGCTATACTCCTATATCCAGAAGCGGTTGCTGTATATCCAATGGCCACAGCCTGGTTTCCAGAATTGGCGTTGGCTGATGCGCCCAGGGCAGTTGACTGATAAGTGGCCTGTGCCCCAATACCAAAAGTAGTAGTATAAGAACTTGTTAAGCCAAGATAACCCGCCTGCGCTCCGTTTACTTTAAAAGTCAGAGGCTGATTATCTGATGTTCCAATATAATTGCTTGAACCCGTGCCGCTATTCCCGGATAAATTCCATCCGCCTGTGCTGCCTGAGCCACCAGAAGAAATAGTTGACCAGCTTAATACACCTGAGCCATTGGTAGTTAATGCCTGCCCGTTAGTACCATCAGATGAAGGCAGTGTATAAACGGTAGTTCCTGCTGCTGCTGCTGGAGCAAAGCCTACATAGCCTGAGGTGGCACCGCTCAACCTGATTGTTCCCTTTACATCCAATGCGCTGCCCGGGCTGGTGGTGCCAATACCTACATATCCTGCAGATGTGAGCCTCATTGTGTATTTGTTGGTAGTTCCTGATCCTGTAACGATATCAAGATTGTTTTCGGCCCAAATTTCCGGAGCACCAGAAGCGCTCACGCCATAGTAAAACCCGTCATAGCTTCCAGAGCCTGATGCATTATTTGATATTTGCATCCATGTTCCACTTGAAGGAGAAACGGTGGCATCGTGGAGATGTAGGAAATAGTTAGGAGAGGTGGTTCCAATACCAATTTTACCTGTACTCGTTATACGAAGTCGTTCTGTATTATTCGTCTTGGTTACAAAATCAATCGCATTGGTTGTTCCAATAAAATTGGTTCCGGCAGTGGTATTTGCATTACCTGTTAAACTCCAGGTTGAGTTGCTGGTAAATCTATTCGTGTTAAGGTATCTAACTATTCCATTTGTTGTATTGATTGTTAGTACGCTATCAGTAGTAGCACCACTTTGTACTCCGGAAAGTAAAAGAGGATTGGACGAAGCCACCACATGCAACGCATTTGTTGGGGCGTTTGTACCTATACCAACGTACCCGGTACTGCTTACACGCATACGTTCCACATTATTGGTTCTTGTTACAAAATCAACTGCGTTAGTAGTTCCAATAAAGTTGTTGGATGCATTTGTACTGCTATTTCCTGTAACACTCCAGTCAGTGCCACCAATTATAAATCTACCGGTTGAAAGATACCTTACTGTACCATTTGATGTGTTTATGGTAAGGACGCTGTCCGTCATTGCACCCGATGCTGTACCAGTAAGTGAGAGGTTGCCGCTGCTGTTGATTCGCATCCGTTCGCTATTATTGGTTTTTAATACAAAATCAACAGCATCAGTTGTACCAATAAAATTAGTGCCGGCTGTTGTACCTGCATTCCCAGATTTACTCCAGGTATTTGCGCTAATAGCAGGTGACAAATCAAGCGCTGAGGAAGCTACCCCATTAACAGTAGAGGTTAAATTAGTTGAACTTAAAGAAAGCGCATTGCTGTTGATAATAGAAACCCCGGTTCCAGTAATGCCGTTTACCGTGGTACTGAGTGTGTTTGTATTGCTGCTGTTGCTTACGGTGTTTACTGCTGGCGCTGTTGAGGCAACGCCATTTACTGTGCTCGTTAATGTATTTATACTGCTTGTTAAAGTATTGGTAGTACTGCCTGATGAACCTACTACTGTCCAAGATGGAGCATTAGGAGTACCTGTATTGACATTGAATGCACTTGTGCTTGTGTTATAAATAAGTAATCCTGTTGCAGGCAAAGGAATGGCATTTCGTTGTGCTGTCGTCATCCTTGGTGCCAAAAAACCTTTTACTGTACTGCTTACGTCCAGCATTGCACTGGTATCTGGTAAGCTGCCTGTTGAATTCACCGCAATATTTTGTGCGGATATTTTTGATGAAATGGATAAAAGAACTAAAACTGTAAAAAGGGATTGCTGGACTCTCATAGGATTTTGTTTTTTATTTCAGTTTTCAATAAGCGCTGATTATTTCACCATTACCTGCAATGTGGTTTTGGTATTCTCCGGTGTTACCACTTCTAGCTGATAAATACCTGCTGCAAGTTTCATAGATGGAGCAACAGAAATTGTATTGCTGCTGCTATTATTGTTCTTGCTTTCAGTATATAAAGCCTGGCCAGCTGCATTTGTCAAGGTAATTTGATAAGTGCCTTTTTGCTGGTTTATCATTTGAAGATTGATAACATTATCTGTTACAGGATTTGGATAAATTTTCATCGATGCAACTACTGCCTGGGTTATTGTAGCTTTTACAATATTGCTATACCTTATCGTGCCGTCCTTTTCAATTGCCTTTATCCTGTAATAGTTAGTATTTTGTGCTGGGCTAACGTCAATCCATTGGTAGCTATTGCTTGTACTGTTTATAATGGCATCAACATTACCTTTTTTAGAAAAATTACTACCATCAGTTGAAGATTCTACTACATATTCAGCAATGTTGTTTTCTGCTTCTGTCTTCCAGTTTACTGCTACCTGGCTGTTCTTGACAACTGCGGTTACACTGGTAAAAGTAACCGGTAAAACACTAAAGTTTCTGAATACAATTCTAAACCTGCTAGGATCGGCAGATGCTGCAGTGCCATCTACAGTGAAATTATAAGTATTAGCACCTGATGTAGATACAGGCACATCTAATTTAAGATAGGTATCTTGCAGAATAATCTGTGAAGCATTAACATCATCAGCGTTTATTTGAAACTGATAGTTTCTAGCTGTTGTCTTCCATAATTTTAAGTACAATGTATCTGTATCTACGGGGAATAGTCTTCTCTCAGCTGCCAAAGTACTTCCATTTCTTACAAAAGCTATATTCTCGTTGGTATTGGTAAACTTCAGAGCATCGTAGATATCCACATTATTATCAAATGATGAATTGAATTCAGCTAAAGTACCATCTGCAACGGTTAAAGTACCATCACTGTTAACAAGGTTAAGACCTAATGTAATTTTAGGATTAACTCCTGTTGGTCTAAATACCGCAGTGTTGTTATTAGTTGATTTACTGTTCTCTGTAAAAGTTATTGAAGCAGGTCCATCTGTAATTGTTTGTACAAAGAATCCCTGTCCAGATTGAATCTCCTTTGTTTGGGCACTACCATTTACCGTTTTTACATAGGTTCCTGAGTTAGACAGGTCGTCTAGCATTACATATCCACCCAATTGGTTTAACGTGGGGTCCCAAACATAAAACCTGTTAATTACATTGTTTCTTGTAACCTTACTAAAATCTACAGGTGAAGCATAAGGGTTGCCTATCATTGTATAACCACCGGCTTTATTGCTGGCTGTAAATTTTTGTGTACCGGTTTGAAGGTTGCCAACACTGGAAAGTGTTGTAAAGTTACATGTGGTTGTACTAAAGTTCTGAGTGTTACGATCACCTCTCACAAACATAAAATAAGCTGTATTGTCTGCACTACCGGATAAACCTGCTGATAGATTAACTTTTGTATTGCTAACGTTAGAGAATGCCTGGCTTGTTGCATCCCAGGTTTTCATTGATACATTGTTCTGGGGACTCACATCCAATCCATTCGCTGAACCTGGATTTGGCCCGGTAACAAATGTGTTGATACCGGCCTGGTATATACCTGAGTTTTGCCAGTTCTTGAAAATTGTACCTGTATTAGTAAGTGGTGAAGTAAGTATGCGCCATGCTCTTCTTGCAGGAATAAAACGTTCCACTTTCACCTTTCCGTTTACTGCTGCACCAGCAGGAATGGGTGCTACTCTTGCTGTAAGAACGTTATTCGATTTTAAAGTAAGATTGCTGTCTGTATACAGTGTACCATTGTTTACAGTTAAAGTATTTTGAACGGCAGCTGTAGATTTTAAAACCACAGCAGAACTGTTATCAACTGTTAGATTGTAAAAGACTATACCATTTTGTCCTGTTAAGTAAGAGTTGGTTGTATCCTGGTTGCCGGTAAACTTTACAGTGCCTGTACCTGCAGAAAAATTACCGTTGTTTCTTAAAGCGGCATTATTCACAACAAGCGATACATTTCCATTCATAACCAAAAAGCTTCGGTCATTGATAGCTACTTCCTGTGCTGCTGCTAAAAATTTGCTGCAGATAATGATCAGGATAAGAATAGACTTTTTGAAAGATGACTGGGAGTGTATTAAAGTTTTCATTGGTGGATTTTGCTCCCGTAACTTCTACAACTATGCCAACACTAAATTAGATTGATTCTCAATAGAAAATACTAGTTAGAATTCGATGCTGTTTCTCATTTAAAGACGAAATTTCCATTAGTTGGAATTCGATGAAATGCAGTACC
>CAZDHQ010000303.1:0-5912 GCA_964505135.1 uncultured Ferruginibacter sp. | reverse complement strand
GATATGACAAAGCTCGTGCTTGAACCAGCGCTTGTCTGCTAAGAATTCTTCTTTGGTTGCATTGTAAAGATGAATGGTATTACCCAAAACCATTGCAACTCTTTTTGTGCCCAGTTTAAATGCAGCTATCCTTGCAAGGAATGAATTTTCCTTTATAGTAAAATCAGTCTCAGGCATTTTCTTTCCAGGCCTTTAAAATCTCCTGTGTATGCTGCTTACTTTTTGGCTTGGCAAAGATCTTTTTGATGATTCCTTTTTCGTCAATTAAAAAAGTAGTACGCAGCAGCCCCATGTATTTATTACCGAACATTTGCTTTGGCCCCCACACGCCATATTTTTCAATAATAGCATGCTTAGGATCGGCAATTAAAGTAAAGGGAAGTGTAAACTTGCTTTGAAATTTTTTATGACTGGCTTCATCATCTGGGCTTACGCCTAACACAACAAAGCCTTCTTTTATCAACGCACTATAATTATCTCTCAGGTTGCACGCTTGCTCGGTGCAGGTAGGAGTATTATCCTGCGGATAAAAATACAATACTATTTTTTTGCCTTTAAACTGTGCCAATGAAACTTTGTTTCCATCCTGGTCTTTTCCTGTGAATGCTGGTGCTTTTTGACCTTCTTGTAGACTCATTTTCTAACCCAAAAGGGATTTTAGTTATTAGGTAAAGTTTTATTCTTTTTATTAGGTTAAAATCAGAAAGAAGCTGCCATTCTCCCCTTTAGGGGATGGGAGCATTATTTCTAGTTGGAAAAATCAAACTCTTTTATTGCTTTGTTCCCTGCCACATCTTCCACACTTATTTTTAGGTGATGCTGGCCAGGAGGGCAATGCTCGTCAAAATTGTAAATAAATGTTTTGCCTTTGTCATTGCTAAACCGCAGCCATTTACCATCTAATTCTGCTCTAAAGTTTCTTAACTCGTCTGTTTCGTCCCTTATAACAAAAACAAGTCTTTTTAGTTTAGCCGCATTCATGCCATTTTTAAATCCAATAGGTGTAATGGTTGGTGGAATGGTATCATCCATCAATTCATAGTTTCCAAAAGCCCGGAAGGAGGCTTTGTACCAGCCATTTTCAAACACTGCTTTTTCATAATCATGCTTATTGTTCCAATAATGGTGCATTACTTTATTAACACCAGATTCCGGTGCCTTTATTCTTACATCAAAATAGCTATGAATCGGCACATATCCGGGATGTAACTGGTACACCGGACCTTTGGCTGATGTAAGTTGCGTGTATTTAAACCTTAAAGAATCATACAATTGATTTTCTGCCAGGAAAAAACTTACCTGGTCATTTTCAAAAACATTTACAAAGCCCGAATGAAAAACTTTGGATTGATACAGTGCATTTGAATCATCGGTTTTTTCTTTAGCTGCAGCAGCCGCACCCCGTTGCACTGCAAATTTTAATTGAGAAGTATTACCAGCGGCATCCTTTACTTCAATCCTGATATGATGCACACTGTCATCTTCCAAATGAATTACACCATCGCCGTGCACATCTTTATAAACGGATGGCGGGTAACCCGGTAAGCGGCTCAAATGCTGTACCCATGGGCCTCCTGTAGATCTCAGTTTATAATCAATATGAGCATTCAGGTACCTTGTTTCATCATAGCTTATGCTGTCTAACTGGAAACCCACCACGGGTGTTTCATTGTCATACAATACAGATTCATAAATACCATTTTGATTGGTAGAGCCAGTGTACGTGTCAAAAGCAGTAATGCCAAAACTTACCTTATCTGTATTCTCTACCAGTAATGGTGTTACGGTAGTGTAATAACCACCTACTTTTTTTATGGTAACAAATTTTGGATTCTGTTCATAAGTACTTGTACACCTATCGTATACGGCTAAACGCAAAATAGAAGGCGGCTTATTATCCGGTATTGGAAAGCCAAATAATAATGGGTTTAATACTTTATCTGTTTTGGTATCTCTTATTTCAAAATGTAAGTGTGGGCCCTGTGATCCACCGGTGTTGCCACTATAGGCAATCACTTGTCCTTTTTTTACAGGCAATGCGTTGGCAGGAATATCCTCTAAGAATATGCGCCAGCTCTCCTGCTCATATTGACGCTGCTTAACGTAATTTTCTACGGAAGGAATAAAATCATTTAAGTGTGCATATAAGGTGGTTAAGCCATTGGGATGATTGATGTAAATGCATCTCCCAAATCCGAAAGGCTCAATTTTTATTTTAGCAATATAACCATCTGCAGCGGCTACCACCGGTAGGTTTTGCCGTTGATCTGTTCTCACATCCAAACCCATGTGATAGTGATTGGGCCTTAATTCTCCGAAGTTGGCAACAATACCTTTGGTTGCTAATACGGGCCATGCAAAATATCCCTGCGGGTAATTTTTTGCTGGAAAAACTTGTGCAGATAATTCCCACCCATTCATTAAAAATAACAAAATCACAAAACCATTTTTCAGTACATTCATATTGCGAATAAAGTTGCAAAACTAATTTTTAAATCAACGTAAATACTTATGCCATGAGTGTGAATTCAAAACATATCGCTACATTTTTATTAGGTGCCGCCGCCGGCATTGCCGCTTACAAATACATTAAAATGACGCCGGAAGAAAAAGAAAAACTGGCCAGCGATATTAAAGACAAGGCCAACAAAGTAAAATCTGAAGCAGAGGACGTGATGGATAAAGCAAAAGATTATTTTGAAGAGTTAAAGACCAAGGGTGGCGAGGCTTTAAAAGATCATTTAGCCGATGCAGAGAAGATGATGCATGACTTGTTTGGGAAGAAGAGTGAAGGGAAGACAACAGTGTAGTTTTTATCAAAAAGACCTATAAGGTTTCAAAAACCTAATAGGTCTTTGATGACCGCTGTCTTCCACCAACAAAAATCCCGGCTCACACCGGGATTACACAACGTATTTTGGTTTATCAATTTTACTGAAACGTAGTACTTACTTTCACCGTATCCTTCACCATTTCTCTTACTGCACCTGCAATTCCATTTGCATCCAATCCAATCTCCGCATACAATTGCTTGGGTGTGCCATGTTCTACCAATCTATCAGGAATGCCTAAAATCTTGATATCAGCTTTATAGCCATTTGCATTCATAAATTCCAGTATGGCTGAACCAAAACCACCTACCACCGTACCATCTTCCACGGTGATAACCTTATTGTATTTACTGAACACTTCATGCAACAATGCTTCATCCAGCGGCTTTGCAAAACGCATATCGTAATGAGCCGGATTAATGCCTTCAGCCTTTACATCACGGATGGCAGCAGCAGCAAAATTGCCGGGATGACCAAAAGATAGTATCGCTACATCTTCACCATCTTTTATTTTTCTGCCCTTGCCTATTTCAATTTTTTCAAACGGTGTTTTCCAGTCCGGCATCATGCCTTCGCCACGTGGGTAGCGAATTACAAATGGATATTCGGTACTGTCTAACTGTGCCGTGTACATGAGATTGCGCAATTCCTTTTCATTCATCGGCGCACTAACTATTATGTTGGGTATACAGCGCATGTACGCAATATCATAACAGCCGTGATGCGTTGGACCATCTTCACCAACCAGGCCTGCACGGTCAAGACAAAATACTACGGGCAGCTTTTGTATCGCTACATCATGTATCACCATATCATAAGCACGCTGCATAAAGGAAGAGTAGATATTGCAGAATACCCTCATGCCCTGCGTAGCCAAACCTGCACTTATAGTAACCGCATGCTGCTCACAAATGCCCACATCAAAAGCACGGTCAGGCATTTTATCCATCATGAATTTAAGCGAAGATCCACTCGGCATAGCCGGCGTAATACCCATGATCTTATCGTTCATCTCTGCCAACTCAATCATAGTATGCCCAAATACATCCTGGTACTTAGGCGGCTGCGGTGTTTCAAACACTTTTTTGTGTATCTCGCCGGTTACTTTATCAAACAAGCCGGGAGCATGCCACTTGGTCTGGTCTTTTTCTGCCAGTGCATAGCCCTTACCCTTCACCGTTAGTATGTGCAAAATTTTTGGTCCGGGGATGTTTCTTAAATCTTGCAGCGTATCAATGAGCTTGGAGATATTGTGCCCATCAATCGGACCAAAATAACGGATATTAAATGCTTCAAAAAGATTTGACTTTGGCGTTACCGCTCCTTTCACGCCTTCGGCAATCTTATGCGCCACTTTACGGCTCAGGTTTTTACCAGCCGGTAATTTGCCCAGTACATTCCAGATATCGTCTTTCAGTTTATTGTAAGTAGGAGAGATCGTAATATCTGTAAGGTATTCTTTCAATGCACCCACATTGGGATCAATGCTCATGCAGTTGTCGTTCAAAATAATCAGCAGGTCGCTGTCTGCCACACCGGCATGGTTCATCGCTTCAAATGCCATACCCGCCGTCATGCTGCCATCACCAATTACAGCAATGGATTTACGGTCTTTTTCGCCTTTGTATTTGGCAGCCATCGCCATACCCAATGCTGCACTGATGGAAGTGGAAGAGTGACCTACGCCAAAAGTATCGTATTCACTTTCGCTTCTTTTCGGAAAACCACTCAGACCTTTGTATTTCCTGTTGGTAGGGAATTCATCTCTTCTGCCGGTTAGTATTTTATGTCCATAAGCCTGGTGGCCTACATCCCATACCAATTGATCGTAAGGCGTATTGTAAACATAATGCAGTGCCACACTCAGTTCCACCACACCAAGGCTGGCCGCAAAATGGCCACCGTGCACACTCACCACATCAATAATGTATTGACGCAACTCATCACATACCTGGTGCATTTGTTCCTTGGAAAGTTTCTTTAGGTCTGCCGGGGTATTGATATTGGATAAAAGAGGTCCTGCTTTTATGTCCATATTCAAAAATTTCGCTGTAAAGGTAGCTTTTTTAAGGTTAGGGATGCTAAAACAAGCATCCAGTTTGAGTTAGAACGTTATTGAGGTCTAATTCAGTATTTGTCTTGGGGCGGTCAGCTTTAGTGCGTTCATCAACATTATCAGCGGCTATCCGTTGCAAATCCGGCACAAAGCCATGCTCAAGCCTCACCGGGTTTTCCACTGCTATCCGCCAGCCCTTCATCAACAAACCATCTATCAACAAAAAAAGCCGGAGAAGGTTGCAAAATCTTTTAGGTTTGCGATTGCCGGATAATATCCGCATTAACAATCACATGAAATTTCCTGTAACAATCCACATCGGAAATATCGAATTGCCGCTACATGGTCTGTCGGAGTTTGCTGCCTATTTTATTGGCTTTCGTTATTTTCTACATTTAAGAAAAAGACAAACAGATACGATTAGCACATCCAACCGGCTCTGGATTTTAATCGGCGCCATCTTTGGTTCTATCATTGGTAGCCGCATTGTTGGTGGTTTAGAAGACCTGCACCAGCTACAAATTGCAGACAATAAGCTGCTCTATTTTTACCTGAATAAAACAGTACTGGGTGGTTTCCTTTTTGGTGTGTGGGGTGTAGAGGTCATCAAACTCATCATCAAAGAAAAACAAAACAGCGGCGACTTGTTTACCTATCCCATGATACTGGCACTGATGATTGGTCGCCTCGGTTGCTTTAGCATGGGTGTGTATGAAGAAACATACGGAACGCCTACTACTTTTCTTTCAGGAATGAATTTAGGTGATAATATGCTCCGCCACCCGGTTGCTTTGTATGAGATTGTTTTTCTTGGTTTGCTTTGGATAGTTTTAATGAAGGTGGAAAGTAAATATTACTTAGCCAACGGCCTTCGCTTTAAAATTTTCATGATGGCTTATTTCTTTTACCGCTTTGCCCAGGACTTTATCAAGCCGCATTACACCTGGGGCATTGGTTTATCAACCATTCAAATTGTTTCATTGATTGGCCTTCTGTATTACATCATCATTTATTTTCAGCATAAA
>CAZDHQ010000302.1:0-5923 GCA_964505135.1 uncultured Ferruginibacter sp. | reverse complement strand
AGCATTATTATTGCATGCAGAATATACCCGATTACCAGCAAATGGAAAAACATACCATGGGTTTACATGATGAATATGTGTTGCATTTCATGGAACAAAAACTGGCCGCAGTTAAAGAACCTTTTTTTGCTGTACAGTTTAATATCAGCACACACTACCCACATGACCTACCGAATAGTTTTAAAGAAAGGCCAACAAAAAATCCAACGCCGCAGATGAAAACCATGCAATACTATAATGATTGCATCCAACATTTTTTTGAGCAAGGAGCTCACCAGCCATGGTATAAAAACAGTGTGTTTATTTTTTGTTCTGATCACTGGACACAGCCTCACAGGAATTATATGCGCCTGGATGAAGAAACTACATTTAGAATTCCCTTATTTATTTATGATCCATCGGAAGAAAAAAAATTGGTTGTAACCTCCCCCGTTAGCCAACTGGATGTAATGAATACAATCCTTTATTACAGTGGTTTTAAGGATAGTTTGATTAGCTACGGTATTAATTTAAAGGACAGCGCACTCAATCCTCACCGTACTGTTTTTACCAAAACCAATACAGCTATTTATGAAGCAATCAATAATGAATACGTGTTAGGCTTTGATGCAGTGAACGCACAACCTGTTTATTTATTCAACTATAAAAATGATCCCGAGAAGAAAAATAATTTAATAAAACAGTCCCGCCAGGGCGGGACTGAACAACTTATTGCTGAGATGCAAGCCTTCTTACAAACTGCTTCCAATCATTACAGGAAGAAAACGATTAACTAACACCACTGCCATTATCAATCACTGATTCAGGACTCACAAAATGCAATTTACCTGATTGATCTGCTGCCATCAAAATCATTCCATTGCTTTCAATACCCCTCATTTTTCTCGGCGCCAAATTAGCAACCACTACCACCTGCTTGCCTACAATTGCTTCAGGCTGGTAATGCATTGCAATGCCACTTACCACTGTTCTTACCTCAAAGCCCATATCGATCTGCAGTTTCAATAATTTATCCGCTTTTTCTACTTTCTCGGCAGAAACAATGGTACCTACTTTAAGGTCAATCTTTGCGAAATCATCATATTGTATTGAAGATTTAATATTTAAGATTTCAGATTTTTGCTCTTCCATATTTTTTGGGGTTTCTGATTTAGCAGGCGCTGAAGTCCCTCCTTTGGAGGGATTCAGGGAGGCCCCTGCTTTTAATTTTTCTACTTGTGCTGTTATTTCTGTATCCTCAATCTTTCTGAACAATAATTGCGGTTCCCGTAAACTGTATCCTACACTTAGCAGCTTTATCTTACCTGCATTTTCCCAATCCAGTATCTTTTCCACCACTTTCATCATGTGCAGCATTTTCTTTGCTGTATTTGGTAAGAATGGATTGATGTATATCGCCAGGTTCGCTGTTAACTGTAAACAGAGATGCAAACAATTGTCGATTGATTTTTGTACTTCCGGGTTTTCAGGGAGTTTCTTCGCCACAATCCACGGCTCTTTCTCCTGCATGTATTTATTCCCCGTTCTGCTGAGGTCAATCACTTCAAACAATGCATCTCTAAACTTAAACTCTTCCAGTAAACCTTCAATCCTGCTTTTTGACTGCTGAATGGCTTCTATCAATGCTCTGTCTTTATCATCTAAAACATCTTCATGCAACTTGGGTACTTTACCTCCGCACAATTTGTGCATCAATACCCAGGTTCTGTTCACAAAATTTCCAAAGATGCTCACCAGCTCACTGTTATTTCTATCCTGAAAATCTTTCCAGGTAAAATCATTGTCCTTTGTTTCAGGTGCATTAGCGCAAAGCACATACCGCAGCACATCTTCACATCCTTCAAAATCTTTTACATATTCATTTACCCAAACAGCCCAGTTGCGGCTGGTACTAACTTTTTCTCCTTCAATATTCAGGAACTCATTAGCAGGTACATTATCCGGCAACACAAAATTGCCATGTGCCTTCAGCATGGAAGGAAAAATAATACAGTGAAAAACAATATTGTCCTTACCAATAAAATGCACCAGTTTGGTATCTTCTTTACACCAGTAATCAGCCCAATCTTCGGTCAATTCTTTTGTGGCACTGATATAACCAATCGGTGCATCAAACCATACATACAACACTTTTCCTTCCGCATCCGGCAGCGGCACTTTAATTCCCCAGTTGCTGTCCCTGGTCATTGCTCGTGGATGCAGGCCATTTTCAATCCAGCTCTTACATTGTCCATATACATTGTTCTTCCACTCTTTATGCCCTTCCAAAATCCATTCTTTCAGCCATGGCTCATAGTTCTGCAAAGGGAAGTACCAGTGCTTTGTTTTTCTTTTCACCGGTACCGCATCACTCAATGTACTCTTTGGATTGATCAATTGCTCCGGCGATAAACTGGTTCCGCACTTCTCACATTGATCACCATATGCATTGGGATTAGCACATACAGGACAAGTACCCGTGATATAGCGATCCGCCAAAAATGTATTGGCTTTTTCATCAAAATACTGCTCTGTTTCTTTTTCCTCAAACAAACCATCATCGTACAACTTCTTAAAAAAAGCAGCCGCTGTTTCGTGATGCACCTTGTTGGAAGTACGGCTATAGATATCAAATGAAATCCCCATCTGCTGCATGCTCTCTTTAATAATGGCATGGTAGCGATCAACCACCTGCTGCGGCGTAATGCCTTCTTTCATAGCACGAATGGTAATGGGTACGCCATGTTCATCACTGCCGCCAATAAATTTCACGTCTCTTTTCTGCGCCCTCAGGTAACGGACATAAATATCCGCAGGCAAATAGCAACCTGCTAAATGGCCGATATGGACCGGACCATTGGCATAAGGAAGCGCCGCCGTAATTAAGTATCTGGATGGATTATTCATTTTCTATTTAGTTTTTTATCCAATAATATATCGCAAACCAAATCCCAGCAAAAAAGCAAATTGCCAGTATATCATTGGTGAGTTCTTTTATTTTTTTCTTTTTTACAATTAACTGGTACAATAGGTAACCGGTAAATGCTATTAGAGCCAGCATGGCTTGTATCATTCTCATTTGCTGGTTGGATTATGGTTATAAACTATAGGCGTGCAAAAGTACCTAAACAGCATACATCCCCCAAAAACGTATGCAGCAGCAGTGGTGAGATGAAATTAATAATGCTCGTCCATCAGCTCCACCAGTGTCTTTTTTTCCAGGATTTTTAGTGTGGCGTCCCTGGTGGCCTGCATGGTCTTAAACAATCCGCAGGTGGCTTCTTCGCAGTCGCCGCACTTTTCGTAGAAATTGAGGCTTACGCAGGGTATCATGGCAATAGGCCCGCCCACCAGCCGTATGGCCTGCGCCAGGGTCGTCTTTTTAGGATGTTGCGCCAGGTAGTATCCCCCACCCTTGCCTTTTTTGCTCTCCAGCACGCCCGATTGTTTCAGCTCCAGCAGGATGGTTTCAAGGAATTTGATGGGGATTTTCTTTTTCTGAGAAATTTCAGAAATCAAAACCGGGCCCTCTCCATATTTGGCAGCAAGGTAGCCGAGTGCTTTAAGTGCGTATTGGGTCTTTTTGGAAAGCATAACAATAAATTCCCCAAAATTAAGAATAAAAAAATATTGGCAGTCAGTCCACTTGTTCAATAGACTAAGTTATATTTGCAGTCTAAAATTATTTAACTATGAGTTTACGTTTAGGGGACGTTGCGCCCAATTTCACAGCCAAAACATCCATTGGAGATATTGATTTTTATGAATACCTGGGCAATTCCTGGGGTATTCTTTTTTCTCACCCTGCAGATTATACACCTGTTTGTACTACAGAATTGGGAAGAACTGCTGCTCTTAAAGAAGAGTTTGCAAAGAGAAATACCAAGGTATTGGCACTGAGCGTAGACCCGGTTGATAAGCACTTAGGCTGGATCAATGACATTAATGAAACACAACATTGCACCGTCGATTTCCCTATCATTGCCGATGACGATAGAAAAGTTTCTGAACTGTATAGCTTTATTCACCCAAATGCATCTGCAACAGCTACAGTAAGATCATTAGTGATTATCGCTCCAGATAAAACTGTAAAGTTAATCATCACTTATCCTGCCTCTACCGGAAGAAATTTTGTGGAAGTATTAAGGGTATTGGATTCACTGCAGTTAACAGCTAATTACAGCGTAGCTACGCCAGCAAACTGGAAGCAAGGTGAAAATGTAATTGTGGTACCAGCTATCAGCACAGAAGATGCAATTAAAAAGTTTCCTAAAGGTGTGGAAGTGATTAAGCCTTATTTAAGGTATACTCCTCAGCCGAACCTTGACTAACATAGTTTGATTGATTGAAAGCCGCTCCACATTTAGTGAGCGGCTTTTTCTTTTTATAAAGCCAGATTAGTTTTACACAAAAAGAAGATGAAAAAAAGTATAGCCATTTTTGTTTTGTTCTGCCTCTTTGTTGGGAATAGCAATGCCCAGATACAGGTAGTGACTACAACAAGAATGGATGAATTAAAAATTTTATTACCTATGGATTCAGTCAATAAAATTCTTGGCACTAATATCAAATTAAAGCAAGATGGAAGAGACTTTAATTATGATACAGTGAATGTGGTATTTAAAGCAGATTCTCTAAGACTGGTGTTTAGCAAATTCATCAATAATAAAAACAAGCTAGAAACCAGCCTGGTGAGTATGTACAGCAATGCTAAAACATTAAAAACAAAAAGTGGACTAAAGCAGGGTGACAATAAATTTGACATTATTAAAAAATTAGATGGCAGCACCATGCGTATTGCGCCTGACTGGCACTTGCCGGAGAATGCACCTGATAAAAAAGCCTACAGTGTTATTGCCCTGTATGATTACGACAACAATGGGCTCCTGAATTTTTATTTCTTCAACAATAGCTTGTATGCATTTGAAGTAGCTTCCATGGGTGAAGGAGAATAACTATGCATTCTTTTTCAACTGCTGTAAAAAAGCCCTCATGTCTTTGGGCATTTCGGCAATCAGATCGATGCTGTTTCCCTGCTGGTCTTTAAAGATGAGCTGATAGGAATGCAGCGCAACCCTTTGGAGGATCGGTCTCTCTTCTTCCTGCAGTTTGCTTAGTTTGTATTTCTTTTTTATGGAAGAAAGTAAAACAGATTTGCCGTCGCCATACAAGGGATCGCAGGCAATGGGATGACCCACATCCTTTGCATGCACTCTTATCTGGTGCATTCGGCCGGTATGTATTCTAAATTTTACAAGAGAAAACTTTGACAATGCTTCCACCACTTCATAATCTGTTACAGATGGTTTGCCTTTCCTGTTTACAATCATCTGGCCTTTGATAACAGGATGTTCCATCAGCGGTGCATCAATAGTGCCTGATGCAGCGGGCATGGTACCATGTACAAAACCGAGATAATATTTTTCTACTTCCCTTTCTTCAAACTTCTTTGAATAAAATTTATGTGCTGCTTCATTCTTTGCAAAAATGATGAGGCCACTGGTTTCTTTATCCAGCCGGTGTATGGTATAGATGCTGCCGTATTTATCCAGCAACATATCTTTTAAAGAAACAGCAGACTGTGTTCTATCCGGGATGGATAACACACCCGCAGGCTTGTTGATGGCAACAATAGCATCGTTTTCAAAAATGATATCTAACTGCATTACTTAGGAGAAGATTGCTTAGAAGTTTTTTTAGGTGCGGCACTCCTTGGACTGGTAAACGACTGCTTATTTATTTTTTTTGGTGCAGCAGTTTCTGTCCTGGTTACAGGCTGCTTACCAACTTTAGCAGATGCAGCGTTTTCGGCTGTGGCTGGCTTTTTATTTTTATTGTAAGAAGCATTCATGTATTTCAACAGCCTTATTTCTTTCTCACTTAAAAAACGCCACTTACCACGGTCTACATTTTTTTTAGTAAGATTAGCATACATCACCCTATC
>CAZDHQ010000301.1:0-5932 GCA_964505135.1 uncultured Ferruginibacter sp. | reverse complement strand
TTCTTCAAGCGTACGTATGTTGGTTTATTTGCTGCGTTCAGGTAATCTCCTCTCAAAAATTTTAGCGCATCACTGGTATTGTAAATAATGTAACGGAGGTAATGTTTCGCCAAAAACAAACATTTTGTTTTAATTTTTTGCATAGATAAATACCGCAACATTATATCTTCATTGTTTTCCAGCGGTATTGGCTCTACCAAAACTTCATCAGCTAACTCTACTTCAAAAAAGCTGCTATCAGCATGGCAATTCGTTCCAGTTCCATCGTGTCCAATATTAACTACCAAAGATTTACCGGGATGAAGGCAAAGTCCGTTGTTTAGGAAAATCGTAGTATGCCAAAGTGTGTTCCAGCCTTGAAATTTTCCATCTGCAATGGCTTGTAAGCCCCAGAAAATTTCAAAACTGTTATCCATATTCAAGCGGCTGATATTACCTTTTATTTCGTTGTAAAGGAAAATTTGGGGGTTACTATATTGAGTTTATTTTTTAGCGATGATTTGGTTTTAAATTTTAATAGTAACAATTTCCGTACCGGGAAAAATACTAAGCATGAAAAAATGCAGGTATTGATTAGGCTTGCAAGTGCATCTCCTATTATCATAAAGTATTTTACCAATAGTATGTTTACGATACAGGAGATGATAATAGAAGTAATAGCAATTGATAATATCTTTCTTTTTGCTTTGTAATATAGCAGGAAGCTGAACAGGAAGTAATTTAATTGCCATATAAAAGTAGCCAGGCTTACTATAAAGAAGAGCCTTATTCCTGGCAGATAAATTTTATTGATCAGGAAGTTATAGATAAACACAACTGCTATCATACACGGGATAGAAACAGCCAGGAGCATTTTAAAATAGTCCGTAAATGATTTTTGTAATGAGTGTAATGAAGCATCGCCGCAGCTGATGGACTCATATACTTTTGGCTGTACATACAAGAAAATACTTTGTCCTAAATTGCCTACCAATGTGCCAAATACGCAAGCAACTGCGTAAATACCTAACTCAGCTTTATCTACATCAAAAATAGCGAGGAATAGTTTATTGGTACTGCCAAGTAAAAAAACACATAGCTGGAAAACAATAAAAGGCAATCCAAATTTTATCTCACTGAGCAGGTGCTCTTTGCTTATAGTAAGACTGAGATAACCATTTTTTAGATAATAAAAAATGCCAAGCAGATTGATTACAATAAGGGAAACTGCAATACCAATTACTCTGCCCTGCCAGCCCTGAAATAAAAAGACTACTAACAAAACTGATACACCATATTCTATCAAAGCCTTTATAACACTTAATGTTGCAAAACGCTTCACTTCAGAACGGTTACGTACCAGGATGAACAATTGTTCACTGCAAAAAACAAGAAATGCTAAAAACGGAATAAGGTAAATAAAGGAAGATGGCATTTCAAATTTTACCTGTAATTCATCTTTGAACAAAAGCAGTAATAAGAATGAGAAAAATGCAAGCGAAAAAGAAATGAGGAAGTTAGTAGCAAATGTTGTTTTAAATTCCTGCTGGCTTTTTTTAAAAAAATCGGCTCCTGCAGATTGAATCATGCCCAGGGAAACAAAAGGTGACATCAACATCAGATTGCTGGAAAATAAGCTAAGTATTCCGTTGTCTGCAGGGGTTAGATACTTCGGATTGGTAAAAACGAATATCAGCAACAGCGAAATGCCCTTGGAAAAAAAATTACTGAATATGTAAGTAGCTACCGATTTGTAAGTTGGATTGTTGATAGCCGCCTTTACTATTTTAATCATTCAATAGCATTGACATTTGGAAATAACTACTTTGTCAGAAAATATTGATATCTGCTGTGGATTAAACGGTTTTTCCCTGCTAATAGTATTGAAGAATTTGAAGTGTTATGATAGAAATAGTACGAATGTTCTACAAAGTTTAGTTAGTGATATTAGCGATTGTTGAGGCTTTGGGATCTAGAATACTATTGTAAATTTTCCCGTAGAGTTCAATGGCTTTTTCCAATGAATAAACTGCTGCTGCGCCTTTGCGTATTTCTTCCGAATTAAAACCTGGCGAAGACAACATCTTTTCTACAATCTTTTGAAAGCTCATCGTATCAAAATTATCAATTACATGGCCGGAATGATATTGCTCCACTATCTCTTTTACATCCCCCACACCGTTGTTGGTAATTACAGGAACTCCCATCGCCATTATCTCCCCATGCTTAGTAGGAGAGGAGGATAGTTTAGAAAAGCAGGGTTTAATAAAGAACAACGAATAGTTACTTAATGATAAGAGAGCAGGCACTTCGTTTCTCTTTGCATGTTTTACAAGAACAGCATTTGCTGGTAATCCATATTTGGCTGCTTCTGTTTCTATTAGTTCATGCAAATGCGGAGAGATAAAGAGAAATTTTGAATTTGGTTTTTTATCAAGTAACACTTTGCAAAACTGCAGCATCTCTTTTGTCATATACCACCCACCAATAGAACCAAGATAGCTTACAACAAAATCGTCGTCGGATATATTTAATTCACATCTCCATTTTGATCTTAGATCATTGTTTATTAAGGATGGATCGAATAAATTTAAATCGACGCTGCAGGGTATAACGGTAACTGGTATGTTTTTTTTGTTAGCAGGTGATTGCTGTATAATTTTTTCTGCAGCATATGTCAGGCAAACAATCCCATCAGCATAACTTAATTCTTCCTCTTCTTTCTTTTTAAAAAAATTATAGATGATGTTGAACAATGGGTTTTTCTTGTTCCAGATACCGCCATCGATACGGCTGTCTGCCCAAAACTCTCTTATATCATGCAGAAATTTTACACCTTTCTTTTTCTTCATCCATAAACCAACCAGTGCTGGAATACCAGGCCTGGTATGTACCATATCAATGCCATGTTGACTAGATATTTTTACTGCTTCCTTTCTTAAGCGAATAATGTCTTTCAGTGTTGAAAGTACCGGCGGCTTTTTGGTATAAGGAATCGGTATCCAATAAATATTGTACCCTTCCAGTATCGCTCTAATAGCAGTTTCGTTTTTAATGAATGCTTCTCTCTTTTCACAACTCAACAGGAAGAATCGGTAACCGAATTTACTCAGCCCCTGCAAATAAGGAATTACCTGGCTCTGGCCCAGTGGGTCAGTCATTCCATCGTATGATATGAAGAGAATGTTTTTTTGCATGCTTATTGATCATTTTCTTCCAGCCACCAATGCAGCACCAGTACCAGCCAAAGCCTGTTGTACAAATAATCTCTGCCGTTAAAATAATTTGCCTTTAGTTTTTTAAAGGCTTCATAATTTATAACTCCATATTTACTGATTACTTCTTCGCATGTATACCTGTCAAGTAAATATTTCAGATCTGTTTTTAACCATTTTGCCAAAGGAATGGTAAATCCCCATTTAGGTCTTTCAAAAATTTGCTTTGGTACATGATCGTATAATACTTGTTTTAGTAAATACTTCATTGTGCCATTTTTTATTTTAAGCGCTGGATCTAAATTATAGGCAAATTCTACAATTCGGTAGTCCAGTAATGGTACCCGGCTTTCTAAACTGTATTGCATACTGGCTCTG
The DNA here is from genome assembly GCA_964505135.1 of uncultured Ferruginibacter sp. Classification (GTDB taxonomy): domain Bacteria; phylum Bacteroidota; class Bacteroidia; order Chitinophagales; family Chitinophagaceae; genus Ferruginibacter. The sequence goes on along the minus strand of CAZDHQ010000301.1, from coordinate 2,360 downwards.
TCTACCTTTACTAAAAGATCATCCTTTAGGTAATGGGTGAAATCCCAGAAAGATTGTTGGTCTTCTTTTATTAGCGCTGATATATTAACTGGTAATTCATTCAATTGATCAAAATTGAATGATGGATATTTTAACAGGGAATATAGCTCCTGCTCTTTAAAATAATATTGCTCCTGCGAAAAGATGTGTGTATGCAGGTGATCTTTTTTCGGGTAATCGTATAGGTTACCTGCACGCTGGTATTTATTGCTCATTAATTTTGAGGCTGCATACAATGGGCCTTTAATCAGCGCCACCAAAGGATTAGATAAGCGCCTTGCCCACGTGTACATATTATACCCATGAAATAGCTCATCTCCTCCGTCACCGCTAAGCACTACGGTTACATGTTTTCTTGCCAACCTGCTTACCATCATGGTTGGAAAAGCAGATGAATCCGCAAAAGGTTCATCATAAGCAGGAATTAATTTATCAACCAGTTCCATTACTTCTTTTTCCTTTACCGCAAACTCATGATGATCTGTTTTTAAATGGTCTGCTACCTGTCTTGCAAATTTTGATTCATTGTACTTGCCATCATCAATTGCAATGCTAAATGTTTTAATTTTTTCACTTCCTGAAATTTTTGCTGCAATGGCGGTTACCACACTGCTATCCACACCACCACTTAAAAAGGTTCCAATGGGAACATCGCTTATTAATTGCTTTTCTATTGAATCATATAGTAAATCATTCAGATCTTTTTTTGCACTTACTTCATCATTGTTTTTCCGCTGAAGTATTTTATCCTCCAGTTTCCAAAATGATTTTATTTCCGACGAAACATTCCTGAATGAGGTATTGTCGATAGAAAACTGCAGGTAACCGGCTGCCGGAAATTTATAAATGTTTTTATAGATGGTTAATGGTTCAGGTATAAAACCAAGATGCAAAAAGTAAGGAATAGCCTCCCGATTTATTTCTGCTTTTCCAATCATCTTTTTTATTGCTTTTATTTCTGATGCAAATGCAAATTGTTTTTCATCTGCATAATAAAACAAAGGCTTAACCCCTGCATGGTCCCTGCAAAGCGTAATGATACGCTGTTGTATATCGAAAATGGCAAACGCAAACATGCCATTCAGCGATGCAAAACTGGAAACACCTTTTTGAATAAATAATTCCAATATTACTTCTGTATCCGATGTGGTGCGTAACGATTTCCCCTTGTCTCTTAACTGCTGTTTGAGTTCGTTGAAATTATATACCTCTCCGTTAAAAATAATACAGTAGCGACCATCAGCAGAATGCATGGGTTGGTTGGCTGCAGTAGAAAGATCTAATATGGATAACCTTCTATGAGCAAGACCTACTGTTTTATCTTCTGAAAAATAAAAGCCTGCTGCATCTGGCCCACGGTGCTTTATCAGCTCAGCGGCTTGCTGCAATTTTGTTTCCGTAATTGCTTTATCAGGTGATATGTACCCGGCTATTCCACACATATATGTTAAGCAAATGATTTGGCTGTTTGTTTTTCACAAGCAGGCTTTGCCAATGCATCTGCGTAAATTGATTTTAACTTAGCAAGGTGATGATTAAATGTAAAATTATTTACTACTCTTTGTTTAGCAGCAGTGCCAAGTCTATTCAATTGCTGTTGATCATTTTTCAATGAAAGCAGTTTGGTAATAAAGTCTTGCGGATTATTCAGCTTGTAGTAAACTGCTGTATCAGCACACTGCTCTCTAAAAGATGGTATATCAGAAAGCAGTAAAGGCATCTGTAGCGCCATTGCTTCCAGCACACTCAAAGCAAAGCCTTCATAAGTGGAAGACATTACAAAAAGATCATACTGCTGAATATGCTTTTGAATATCTCTTACCTGTCCTTTCAATGTTACGTTTAACTGATATTCATTAATTAGATTTTGTAAAGATTGCTGTAGCGGCCCCTTACCATAAATATCCAAATGGATATTTTCTTGTTTCAATTCTTTAAATGCTTGTAGCAGGAACAAATGATTTTTTTGTTCTTTTAAATTACCTACAGAAATCAATCGGAAATTTTCGTGCTGATTTGTTTTTGTTTCATTAAATATTTTCGTATCAACAAAAGTATAAAGCGTATAAGCCTGGTAAGGCTTTAGCTTAAAGAAAGAAAAATATTCATCAAGGGCTCCCTTACAAACACCAATGATGACACTTTTTCTTATTTTGAAGGTAAGTCTTTCAATAATCCGCATTCTCGCCGGCTTAAATTCTAAAGACGATGCAACAAAAGCATGTATAGTGGTAATTAACGGAATACGTTTAGGTGTAGCTATTCTTGCAATTACCGTACTCCAGAACAAATGACTGTGAACAATATCTACCTTGTTTTTT
>CAZDHQ010000300.1:0-5952 GCA_964505135.1 uncultured Ferruginibacter sp. | reverse complement strand
TCGTAAACCCAAACCCCGTAACGATTATGCAAAAAATAGAACATATAGGCATTGCCGTTAAAGAGTTGTCAACTTCTATTCCATTATTTGAAAAACTGCTAAACAGTCAGTGCTATAAAACCGAAAATGTGGCATCTGAAAATGTAAACACTGCTTTTTTTAAAAAAGGTGAAACCAAAATCGAGTTACTGGAGAGCACCAGCCCGGAAGGGGTGATTGCCAAATATATCGATAAAAAAGGCGAAGGACTTCATCACATTGCTTTTGACGTAAGTGACATTTACGCTGAGATGGAGCGGCTGAAAAACGAAGGCTTTATATTGCTGAATGAACAGCCAAAGAACGGCGCCGACAATAAACTGGTTTGCTTTCTTCATCCCAGGGGCACCAACGGTGTATTAGTGGAATTATGCCAGGAAAAAACAAACTGACCTATTCTTTCAAATACGGATTGTACAGCTTTTCTTCACCAATTGTTGTTGGCTCGCCATGGCCGGAGTAAACAATGGTTTTATCCGGCAATAAAAAGAGTTTTGTTTTGATACTTTTTATTAATGTTTCAAAGCTACCACCCGGCAGATCTGTACGGCCAATGCTTCCCTGGAATAATACATCTCCCCCAACAATAAAGCCCTGCTTTTCGCAATAAAAACAAACATGTCCGGGAGAATGACCAGGTGTTTCAATCACTTTTAGCTGATCTTCTCCAAGACTGATTACATCTCCTTCCTTGATAAAAATAAAGTCCCCCTGGTAATTATCAAATGGCATTCCCCACATCAAACCGGAAGCCGGCGCCAGCTCCAGCATTTTTTGCTCATTGGTGTGTAAATGCAGTGTTAATCCAAAGGTTTCATGCACAAATTTATTTCCAAACACATGATCCAAATGACAGTGGGTATTAAGCAGCAGTTTAGCAACCAATCCCATCTTTTTTACGTAATCTACCAGTTGCTGTTTCTCTTCATCAAAATAGCAACCGGGATCAATGATGATGCACTCATTTGAATCATTGTGTAAAACATAGGTGTTTTCATGTATGGGGCTGAAAACAAAATTTTTAATGTGAAACATCTAACAATTATTTTAACAATAAAGGGATATTTTTACCTTGTAAAGCAAAGGTGTAATTTTAATACATAAACAGTAAAGTTAGTATGGCTAGATACAGCAGGATCATTTTTTTATCGGCTCTTATTATTTTTTCAGGAATATATACTCATGCGCAAATTATAAACGCCGTAACCTTTGGAAGAAACCGTCTCCAGTTTAAAAAGTTTAAGTGGCAGTATTACCAATCCAGGAACTTCAATACTTATTTTAATCAAAACGGGCAGGAACTGGCGCAATACGTTTTGCAAACTGCAGAAGAAGAGTTAAGCGATATTGAAAATTTTACTGAATACAGTTTACAGCGCCGGGCAAATATTGTGGTATACAATAGCTATGCTGATATGGAACAAAGCAATATTGGCCTTGATATTGACTGGCAAAATACTTCCGGCACCACCAAGTTTGTAAACAATAAAATGGTGGTTTATTTTAATGGTGACCACGCAGACCTGCGCAGGCAAATACGCCAGGGCATTGCACGGGTAATTACAGATAATGTTTTGTTTGGCGAAGACCTGGGCGAATTTGCAGGCAACCAGGCTTTGCTTGATTTACCCAAATGGCTTACAGATGGCTATGTGGATTATGCTGCCGAAAACTGGAGCACTAAACTGGATGATCAATTAAAGAGTGAAATACTGAGTGGTGTTTATAAGAACTTTTATCATTTTGCTTTTGTAAATCCTCGTTTGGCTGGCCATGCATTTTGGTATTTTATTGAGGAGAAATACAAAAAAGAAAATGTAACCTACCTGCTTTACCTGGCCCGTGTTTATAAAAACCTAAACCGTGCAAGCCAGCAGGTTTGTAAAAAGAAATTTAAAGAAGTGCTGGCTGAGTTTATGGAATACCAGGACGATAAGTATAGCACTGATATCACTAAAAGAAAAGCTTATCCAAAAGGGCAGCAGATAGAAAGCTTTGAAGTAACCCAAAGGAAGGACTACTATCGCATTAATGTAAATCCACAGAAGAAAAATAGTTCTTACGCATTGGTTGAATACAATAAAGGCATTGTGAAAGTGAACCTGTATGATGACTTTGAAGTTTATCCGCTTTTGAAATACGGTATCCGGAGTTACCAAAACGAAACCAATCCTGATTATCCCCTGCTGGCCTGGGATCCAAAAGGAACAAGACTTACCGTTATCTATGTTCAGGAAGGACGCATTAAATTATTTGTGTACGATGTAATTACCCGTATCAAATATCCAAAGCTTGATTTGACAGATCAGTTTCAGCACATACAGGATGTAAAGTACATGCTTGACAGCAAGACGCTTTTATTGAGTGCAGTGAAAGATGGTCATACGGATATTTATACATATAATTTAGAGAACGATAAGATAGTTCAAATCACTAATGATGTATATGATGATTTGGATGCCACCTTTGTTTCCTTCCCCGGTAAAACAGGAATTATTTTCAGCAGTAACAGGCCAAGCGCTACAGCTAAAGGTGGCGATACTTCCTTACCAAGTCACCAGCGCTATAATGTGTTTTTGATTACCAACTTTGGCAACAAGCCAGAATTGAATCAAATAACTCAATTATCCGACTTAAAATATGGCAATGCACGCTATCCAACACCCTACAATGAAAATCACTTTACGTTTATCAGTGATGAAAATGGTATTGCCAACAGGTATGCCGGCTTCTTTACCACAAAGGCTGCGGGGCTGGATACATTGGTGTTGATTGGTGGAGATATTTTACGCAATCCTTCAGAAAAGGAAGTGGACAGCATGCTGAGAGTCTACAAAAAAACCGATGTTGATTCAGTAGCCGTAGTAGCTGTAACAACAGACTCTGCTTACTCATTCCCTTTAACCAATTACGAAACCAGTATTGCAGAATCAAGAATTGCCGGTGATTATAACCAGGTAAGTGAAGTTACAAGGCAGGGCTACGACAAAACATTATACAAATTAAAAATTGATGAAAATACACTCCGCCGCCGTAATGTAACTGCAAGGCCAACGGAATACATGCGGCGAGTTTTGATGACGGATAAAGTATCGAAAAACCTCCTTGATGTTTTTGATAAGCCACTGCCGCAGGATTCTGTGCCAAAGCAAAATGATATTTTTCAAAATGAGTTTGACAATGAGTTAAGAGACAGCACCGGCGCTTTAAAGCCCATCGTTACACAGCAGGAAAGCAGTGCACAAACCAACGTATTGAGAAACGCAAAACTGTATCCTTACAAGCCTGTAAAATTTGGTGCAGATTATGGCGGCCTCGCTTTAAGCAATGCTATTTTATTTAACCGATACCAACCTTATACAGGAGGATCTGGCCCAATAAGATTAGGTTCAGAAACGCCATTGAATGGATTGCTGAGACTGGGAACTTCTGAATTGATGGAAGATGTGAGATTTACAGGAGGACTTCGGTTGTCCACCAATCTTAAAGACAATGAATGGCTGTTCAGTTACGAAAACTATAGGAAGCGTTTTGACTGGAGCCTGACTTACTACAGGAATTCACTTGGCATTGCATATCAGTCTGCAGATCCCAATACTCCAATTACAGGAAAAATCATCACGAATATTTATATGGGTGGAATCGCTTATCCATTTGATAAAGCCCGCCGTGTAAGCCTTTCGTTGGGAGTAAGAAATGACAATTATGTAGTACAGAACAGCATCTTTTATCCTGAAACAACCTATGAACCAAACCGGTCAAGGCGATTTGCTTTAACTCACGCTGAATACGTTTATGACAACTCTCTCAATCCAACGATGAACATCTGGAATGGTCTGCGGTATAAGGTATTTTTTGACTGGAACACTGATATCAGCAAAGAAAAAAATAGCAGCGGCAAATACAACTTTAACTGGGGCTTTGATGTGAGATACTACTATCCCATCTACCGGAACTTTATTTGGGCAGGCCGTGCCGCAGGAGATTTCAGCTGGGGCAATCAAAAAACAATTTATTACCTGGGTGGCGTAGATGGCTGGTTAATGTTTGGAGGAAACAGAAGAGACAATGGTACCTACCGTTTCTTTAATGAAAATAACAAGCCAGACCAGGATATAGATTATGCTTATCAAAGTCTTGCTTTAAACCTCAGAGGCTTTACACAAAACGTGGCTAATGGAAATAATGCAGTTACTATTAACAGTGAATTCAGATTGCCAGTTTGGACTACATTCTTCAGCCGCCCTATCAATAATGCATTTATCCGCAACTTCCAGTTAACACAATTCATTGACCTGGGCACTGCATGGAACGGGGCTTATAAAGGCATCAGCCGTCCTTCTTCTATATATGGTTTTCCGCCGGTTCAGATCAAATCTAAAGTGGGCGGCGTTGGTCCGTTTGCCGGTGGCTATGGCTTTGGTGTAAGAAGCATGCTACTCGGGTATTTTATCAAGTTTGACATGGGTTGGCCGATGAATGGATTGTTCAGTGGAACACCGATGAAGTATGTGAGTCTCGGTTTAGATTTTTAATAATAATCATTCAGCTTATTTTGATTACCCGGTTCATGAAGACCGGGTAATTTTTTTATTGCAAAATACAGCAGGCCAAACAACGAGGTCAGCAACATGGTTACGCCCCATGTTTTGACATGATCAAATGGCTTAACAAAAGGCAATAGCATTTCTGTGAAAACGGAAAAGGGATTTACAAAAACATCCCAACTATTCCAGCGCAAAAACCTTCCCACATAAACACCAAAGGAACCAAGAAATAAGGCTACCAGCACTAATTTGTTTACATGCTTTTTAGTAAGCATCATACGTAAAAAACTTTCTACCTGGTATAAAGAAATAAAAGCCATAATGAGTCCTGTAAGTGATGAGGTGAAAAGTAGAATAGCGTCATACCATACCGGTGCATCGCCTCTTGACTCATCCAGGTGAATGAGGTCTGTTATTATGTACAGTGAATTAGGAAAGAACAGTAACCAACCTCCAAGCAATGCATACCGGTAAATTCTATTACGATGCCCATGTTCTAACAAAGTAATACTGAGCTGGAAAGGTATCCAACCCAGAAATAAATTCCACATCAAAAACGCATAGCGGATATTATTTGCATAGGCAATACGCATGGTAATCATGAGAGCAATAAAAAGTAACAAGGCTAATACAACCTGTTCTACAGATGATAATCGTTTCATAACATCAATAAATTAAGTGAATGATTTTGGGAAGAAAAATGATTATACCAATAATAGCACTACCCACCGCAGCAATAAGTACTGCACCAGCAGCCACATCTTTTATAAGCTTGATTTGAGAATTGAATTCCAAGCTGATCAAATCGCAGAGTGTTTCTATCGCTGTATTAATGAGTTCCAGTGAAATCACTAACACAATGCAGCCAATAACAACTCCCCATTCTATAGCAGAAAGGCCAAGTATGCATCCCGTTGCTATTGCAGTGCCCGCTGCCACCACATGAATACGCATATTAGGTTCCTGCTTTATCGCCTGATCAATGCCATTGGCTGCATTTATAAATGTGTTAGTCTGTTTCAAGGGCTTCCACCTGCTTTTGATCCCCACTGATTTTTTCATAATAGTTTGGATTATTGTTTAAGGGCAACTTCGTTTTGATTGATTTGATATTGCAGGCTGGTTAAGGGTTCATGTAAGATATCGAACCATTGCCAGTGTTCAATTGAATCAGCCTTTTTACCACGTTTAAAAGCAGTTCTAAAGGATGCCCAATGCTCAGGCATAGTGGCAAAGCCATACAATACAGTAGCTAGTACAGGAAAAGAGACATGTCTATTACCCAGCATAAAACACTGCAGGCAAACTTCCCCCTCATCCGTGGTATCGTATTCAAGCAGGATGTGCTTGATATCATGCCTGGCGT
>CAZDHQ010000299.1:0-5960 GCA_964505135.1 uncultured Ferruginibacter sp. | reverse complement strand
AAATATTTACCGCAGTTCGATTTTTTACAAAAGGTTGTTTGTAACTAATAGATGCAGCATTGCAAAGCCCAACACAAAGGCACTCTTTATCCAGCACATCCTTTAGCTGTGCCTGGTAGGTATCTTCAGGAAGATTTAATGATTGCAGTTGCTCAATCTTTAATGTTTGATATTTGTGAGAAGCAGTGCAAAAGGGCTCTTTTGTAAATTCTGTATTAAATGCCAAATGTTTTTCTGTACAAGGGCTACCCGGTTTTCCCTTTGCTATCCGGTTTGCTTTTTCAATATCAGAACTTGTACCCTTGAGATAGTAAAATCTAACACCGAGCGGTGAGTTTTTACTTAATACTACATCTTTTTCTCGGGCATCTATTAACAACTGAAGTGTAGACTCATCAACAGTAGTGGCTTCGGGTACCAGTAAAAATGGAGTGCCCCAGCCGGTACTTTCTATTCCGTAATGATGATGTAAAAATTGATCTTCTTCGTAAGTTCCAATCCCTCCCTGGGCTGAAATAGTAAGTGCAGGCGGTGTTGAAGGTACATAACTGTTTTTGCGTTGTAATGCAGCACTATATATCTCAAAAAGAGAATTAATTAATTCATGTTTCTTTGTTTTAAATTCTTCCAGCACCGGGCCAAGTAGGAAGCCTTCGGATGCAAAAGCATGACCACCGCAGTTCAAACCCGATTCAATCCTGAAGTCGCTTACCCACACACCTTTCTTCGCCAGGTATTTCCCCTGTATCAATGCAGAACGATAATCACTCACTTTCACAACAACTTTTTTTGTGAAGCTGCCATCTTTCTTGATGTTAAAATCTTCGCATTGCTCCAGGTAATTATACAGTCGTGGATTCATGCCCGCAGAAAAAATGATGGAAGAATTTGAAAGCTCACTATTTGCGTAGCCTCTTAACGCAGCTACAGCATCTGAGCCATCTTGCACTACCAGCCCATCTCTATCAATAATATCCCTATCAACTTTTGTCATGATGTTTACATCAATACCGCCGGGCTTTATTTCAGAACGTAGTAGCTGTTCAAGCTTCTCTTTTGCAGACTGATCAGTTGTTTTAACCATTTGCTTGTAGAGTTGCTTCAGTTTGCTATCCTCAGGCAGCATTTCGAAATATTTTACAATCTCTGAGCCTCTTTCAAAAGCGCTTGTCTTTAATTTTTCAAATTGTTCGTGCACAATTTTGTTTACCAGGTTGAGATAGTCGGTGATTCTTTTAGCCCGGTAATCCGGCTCATTGGTATCAATAGGAAAATACACCTGGCCGATAGCAGGGTAATAATGACTTCGCATCATTTCAATCAGGCGGTCTTCTACGATGGAAACAACAGAAGATATACCATACCGGGCTACCTTTATAGGTGAATCAATTGTGTAGGCTAATCCCATTACGGGAATATGAAAATTATGTACAGGTTTAGAAATCATGATTGTAACAAGTATTTGAAAAAGTATAAATGAAAAGTTGATAAGATCATCGCATCAAACGGATAATCTACACATTACTGCCTACAGCATTGCTAAGCTGTTCATCTCTTGTCCAGTTAAGCTTTTTGCCAAAGCCTAATGCTGTATCTGTAAATTTTAATTTGTTGATTTGTATTGTCCACACTTCACCCGGCATGGCCAACGCCACTGGATTTTTTTTATGATAGAACGTGGATGCAGTTTTTGCCAATGGATGATCAAACGGCAATACTTCACCTTCAAACTGTAATCCTCTTACCTGCAGCTTGTTTAATTTATCAGGCAATATGGTTCCCGCAATGGCTGAATGAATTGTTACGATTCCTGAATGCTTGGTATCTAACGAAGATTTGTAATACAGTAGCTGCTCGTCTGCATTGTATGCATAAAAACAATTAAAACAATAAGGTTTTGCTAATTCATCTACGCAGCAAACATTGGCACAGGATTGTTCTTTAATGTAGTCGCTGATCTTGTCTGTCATAGTACTTTGATTATTCTCACGGGACATGCCGCTGCAATTTCCTGCGCATGCCCTACCTGTGAGTTGGATATGTTTAAAATAAAAACGTCTTTCTTTCCTGTAGCTTTTAGCAAAGTGGCTTTGCCATCTTTTTTACTCATGCGCCACAGATCCGGCTGCTGCTCCTGGCACACGCCACAGCCAATGCATTTGTTCCGGTAGTGAATAATTTTATGCATGAATCGTATCCACAATTTTATACAGCTTATCAACAGCTGTTACCTTAGTTGCAAATGGAAAAGTAATCAGATCGCCTTTCATCGCTTCACTGTTTTCTATTCCATTCACCACCAGTTTTTCCACCTTCTCTTTTACCATACCGCACTTTGGTCCTGTTATCATCAAGGTATCTCCGGCTTTTAAATTGCCGGCTTCTATCACAAATTCACTCACACCAATTTTTGGATAATATTTGGTGCCCCTGCCTACATAGATTTTTTTCTCGGTAGCCGCAGAACCAGGTTGCTGTGTCCATTCGCCTAATTTTCTGCCGAGGTAATAGCCTTCCCAAAAACCACGATTGTATACTTTGCTCATTTCATTTTTCCATGCAGCTACTTTCTCCTGCGAAAATGTTTTATCATTCACCGCCTCCATTGCCTCACGGTAACATTGAGTAACCACCTGCACATAATCTGCTCCCTTTGTTCTTCCTTCAATCTTCAATACATCCACACCGCTTGCTATTACCTGGTCTAAAATATCAATGGTGCAAAGGTCTTTTGGACTCATGATGTACTCATTGTCTATCATCAATTCTTCACCGCTTTCTGCATCTTTTACAATGTATGGTCTGCGGCAATTTTGCACACATGCGCCCCTGTTAGCAGAGGCATTTTGTGTATGCAGGCTCATGTAACATTTACCTGATACAGCCATGCACAAAGCGCCATGCACAAAAATTTCAATTTTCACCAGTTCGCCTGATGGGCCTTTAATTTTTTTTCTTTTGATTTCCTTACAAATGTGTTCCACTTGTTTTAACGTGAGTTCTCTTGCCAGCACAATTACATCAGCAAACTTTGAAAAGAATTGTACTGATTCAATATTGCTCACATTGGCCTGGGTGGAAATATGCAGCGGCATATTCAGTTGATTGCAATATTCAATCACGGAGAAATCCGAAGCAATCACTGCATCAATTTGCTGTTTCTTTACTTCTTTTAAAATGGTTTTCAGCAATTGCATATCATGTTCGTACATCACTGTGTTCAGTGTAATGTATGCCTTCAATCCGTTTGCTTTGCAAATACTGCTGATTTCCTTTATATCATCAATGGTAAAAGTGCCTGCGCTTCTTGTACGCATGTTCAATTGCTCCACGCCAAAATAAATGGCGTTAGCTCCTGCCTTAATGGCTGCCTGTAAACTATCAAAGGAACCGGCAGGAGAAAGTAGTTCTATTGGTTTATGCTTCATATTTTTATCCTGCACCCTCCAGGATCTTTATATAGTTGGCTCTTTCATAAGCCGTTGGGTCACTTACATTTTGCTGGCTCATGCTTCCTTTAAATGCTGCTAAGTTTTCAAAACCCATCATGTTCATCCAGTTATCTAAATCACGGTTCATATCATTTAAGTATTCAATGCCGTTTTTATACAATGATGAAGCCGTCATCACAACATCGGCACCAGCCAACAAATATTTTACTACTTCTACCACGCTTTGTACACCTGTGGTAGCAGCTAATGATAATTTTACTTTTTGATACAATAAAGCAATCCATAAAAGCGGCAATCGAATCTCAGATGCTACACTAAAATGTAAATCGTTTACAATCGTTAACTGGTTGATATCAAAATCAGGCTGGTAAAAACGATTGAATAAAACCAATGCATCTGCACCGGCCTCCTGTATGCGTAAAGCCATATTGCCTGTGGCACTGAAATAAGGATTGAGTTTTACTGCTACCGGAATTTTTACACTGCTCTTAATGGCTTCAATAATATTCAGGTAGCGGTGCTCCACAGCCGAAGAAGACAAATGAATATCTGCCGGGATAAAAAAGATATTTACTTCAATGGCATCGGCACCAGCCTGCTCCATTTGCCTGCTATAATCAATCCAGCCTTCATTGGTAATGCCATTTAAACTGCCAATGATGGGAATCTTTGTTCTTTCTTTTGCCTTGCGTAAATGTTCCATGTACTCATCCACACCCACATTAAAATCATCCAGCGCAGGAAAAAAATCTGCTGCTTCTGCAAATGCATTACTCGTGGTAGTTAGTACGCCTTCAAACTGTGCCTCTTCTCTCTTTATTTGTTCTTCAAATAAAGAAAACATTACTACGGCGCCTGCACCACTGTCTTCCATTTTCAAAATATTGTCAAGCTTTTCGCTGAGCGTACAGGCAGAAACTACGATGGGAGAATTTAATTTCAAGCCCATGTAGGATGTTTGGAGTTTCATGAGAATTTATTTTTTTGTTACCAGCTTATGCAGCATTGTGGAACGATGTTGTCCCGATTTTTTTCGGGACTCCGTTCAACAATTGAATGTATAATGATCGATGAGAGGTGACAGCTTTTAAAAAGCTGTCACCTCTGCAAAAATTTATGCTACCGGTACAAAGTCACTTGCTTTTTTAGTTGCCAGCTCTTCATACGTTTTCCATTTTAAGTTCACCAGGTCCTGTGCATGTTTCATCAGTTCTTCTGCCGCTGTTGGATTGGTAAGCGTAAGCACTTTATACCGCAGTTCATTGTAAGTATAATCTTTCAATGAAATGGTTGGCCTTGGTGAATCCAGTACAAATGGATTTTGATTTTTCTTTCTTAAGATGGGATTGTAACGCAGCAATGGCCAGTGTCCGCTTGCAACTGCTTTGTGTTGCTGATCCAATCCATTTTTTAAATCATATCCATGGGCAATACAATGACTGTATGCCAGGATGATGGATGGCCCTTCATATGCTTCTGCTTCTCTCATTGCCAATAATGCCTGTTGTGGATTGGCTCCGAATGCTACTCTTGCCACATATACGTTTCCGTAAGAAATCGCCTGCATTGCCAAATCTTTTTTACCACCTGATTTACCACCGGCCGCAAATTTTGCTGTAGCTGCTGTTGGAGTAGATTTGGATGACTGACCACCGGTGTTTGAATACACTTCGGTGTCAAGCACCAGTATGTTGATGTTTCTTCCGCTTGCTAATGCATGATCCAAACCACCATAGCCAATATCATAAGCCCAGCCATCGCCACCAATCAGCCACACACTGCGGCGTACCAACTGATCCGCAACTGATAACAAGTGATTGGCCGCAGGAGAAGTCATTTCTTTTAGTTTGGCCTTTAGTGCGTCTACACGTTGGTGTTGTTTTACTAAATCACTTTCCAGTATTTGCGGAGCATCCAGTATCTCTTTTACAACGCTTTCGCCTAACTCATCTTTCAATTCCAGTAAATATTGTTTTGCTACAGCCATTTGTTTATCTGCTGTCACCCGCATGCCCAATCCAAACTCTGCATTGTCTTCAAACAAAGAGTTACTCCAGGCTGGTCCACGACCATCTTTGTTTACAGCCCATGGTGTAGTTGGTAAATTACCGCCGTAGATAGATGAACAACCTGTTGCATTGGCAATCAATAAACGGTCTCCAAATAATTGTGATAATAATTTTAAGTAGGGTGTTTCACCACATCCTGCGCATGCACCACTGAACTCAAATAATGGTTCCAGGAATTGTGCACCATGTACGGTAGAGAAATCAATTCTTGAACGATCATTCCATGGGATGTTTTCAAAGTATTCGATGTTTGCCTGCTCCTGTTTTAATATTGGTTCCTTCTCACCCATATTAATGGCTTTGCGGCTGCGGTTAGCAGGATCTGATGCAGGACAAACTTCCACACAGAGATTACAACCGGTGCAATCTTCTACATATACCTGTAACGAATATTTTGTTTCAGGAAAACCTCTTGCATTGATTGGTGCAGATTTAAATC
>CAZDHQ010000298.1:0-5986 GCA_964505135.1 uncultured Ferruginibacter sp. | reverse complement strand
TTCAAATTTCTTTTTTAGTATTCTTCTCACCGCATCATCAATTACGGTCATTTTTACCTTGCCTTCTCTCACCAGCTTTGCCAGGTTTTGAATATAAGCCCTGCTTTCCATGTCCATATCACTGCCGGCATTGGCGGCTTTCCAGGCGGCTTCATAATTATCTTTCACAAATCCGTGGTTAATCATCTCACCCACACTTCCCCAATCACTTACTACAAATCCCTTAAAATTCCATTTGGCCTTCAGCACTTCTCTTTGCAGGTAGGCGTTACCGGTAGCTGGAATACCATTCAGGTCATTAAATGAATTCATAAAGGTTGCAGCACCTGCTTTTGCTGCAGCTTCAAACGGCGGCAAATAGGTTTCCCATAATTGTCGAAGACTCATATCAACACTGTTATAATCTCTTCCGCCAATCGCCGCACCATAAGCCGCAAAGTGTTTGGCACAGGCCATCACCGCATCTGTATTACCCAAACCCTTGCCCTGGAAGCCTTTTACCCTTGCTGCTGCAATCATACTACCGAGGTAAGTATCTTCTCCTGCGCCTTCCATCACACGGCCCCAGCGTGGATCACGTGCTATATCCACCATGGGCGCAAAAGTCCAGTGTATGCCTGCTGCAGATGCTTCTATGGCAGCAATCCTGGCTGATTTTTCAATAGCTGGCATATCCCAGCTTGCTGCTTCTGCTAATGGTATTGGAAAAATGGTTCGGTATCCATGTATCACATCCTGTCCAAACAGTAAAGGAATTTTTAACCTTGACTGCATTGCAATTTCCTGCAAGGTTCTGGTATGGTCTACACCCATAATGTTCAGCATGGAACCAATCATTCCTTTTCTAATTTGATTTTGCTTATCTCCATCTTTAGTGATCGGGCCGGTAGCAGCAAAGTCGCCGTTGTATTGATTCATCTGCCCAATCTTTTCATCCAGTGTCATCAATTTTAAAACGGAGTCAACTCTTTGATCAATGTTCTTTTTCTGGGCAAATACAAACGAATAAGCAATCAACAGTATTATTAGAATTGCAAAGCGGCTAAGCGGTTTCATACAACTAAATTTTAGTTACTGCAAAGGTAGTTTACAGTTCTGCTGTATAAAGTCTTTATCCAAAATTTGTCGGCTATAATTAATTGTTTGCAATTATTTTTATGCCTTCTAATTGATAATATAATCAACGATTGTTATGCAGAAAACTAAAGTAGCCATCCTTGGAGCCGGCTTTATCAGCGATATTCATTTGGAATGTTATCATCGGTTTATTCCTGAAGCAGAAGTAGTAGGCGTGTATACACGTAGCGCTGAAAAGGCACAGGCATTTGCACAAAAACATCATATCCCTAACTGGTATGATGATATGGATAAACTGATCAATGAATCAGGATGTGAAGTGGTGGATATTTGTTTGCCCAATTACCTGCATCATACAGCCACCTTAAAAGCTGCAGCAGCAGGCAAACATATCATTATTGAAAAGCCTTTATCTGTAACCCTGGAAGAAGCAGATGAAATGATTGCTGCCTGCAAAAAAGCCAATGTAAAACTGATGTATGCAGAGGAACTTTGCTTTGCGCCCAAATATGAAAGAGTTCGTCACTTGGTAAAAGAGGGAGCAGTGGGTGATATGTACATGCTGAAGCAATCAGAAAAACATTCCGGGCCACACTCAGATTGGTTTTATGATGTGAACCTTGCTGGCGGCGGTGTATTGATGGATATGGGTTGCCATGGCATTGCATGGTTCAGGTGGATGCTGAACAACTCAAAAGCGGTGAGTGTGTATGCATCCATGAACACGGTATTTCATAAAGGCAGAACAAAGGGTGAAGATAACTCTGTGATCATTATTGAATTTGAGAATGGCGTAACAGGCGTGGTGGAAAACAGCTGGGCAAAGCATGGCGGGATGGATGACAGAAGTGAAGTGTACGGCACAGGTGGCGTGATTTATGCCGACCTGTTTATGGGCAACTCAGCGGTTACGTATAGCCGTGAGGGTTATGGCTATGCCATGGAAAAAGCAGATACCACGGCAGGCTGGAGCTTTACCGTTTTTGAAGAAGCCTTCAACCAGGGTTATCCGCATGAGCTCAAACATTTTATTGAATGTGTGCAGAAAGATAAGCAACCTTTGGTAACAGGTGAAGATGGAAGAGATGTGCTGGAAATTATTTATGCAGCTTATGCTTCAGCAGGGCAGGGCAAAAAAATTATGTTGCCCTTTTCGCCAAAAGTGGATAAGCCAATCGACCTGTGGTTAAATGTTTCAAAATAAAAAGATGAAATAATCAATAGTTTGGCCAGTACATGGCAAAAAAATCAATAAACATAAAAACATGAAAATAGTAATTGCTGAAAATTATGCCGAGCTAAGTGAAAAAGCCACCAACGATTTAATCCAAATTGTAAAAGATAAAAAGGAGCCTGTTGTATGCACAGCTTCCGGTGATTCGCCAGCAGGTATGTACAAAGCTTTAGTTGACAAAGTGAGTACTAGTGAGGCTAACGTTAACGGATGGTACTTTTTAGGTTTGGATGAATGGGGCGGCATGAATGGAGATACGGCAGGCAGTTGCAGGTGGCATTTAAACAACCAGTTGTTTGGTCCTTTAAAGCCTGCCGATGATCATATTGTTTTCTTTGATGGAAAAGCTGACCTGGAAAAAGAATGTGAAAGAATAGAAAATTTTATTGGTCAGCATGGTATTGATGTTTCCATTGTTGGATTAGGATTGAATGGCCATATCGGAATGAACGAGCCGGGAACGCCTGTTTCAAGCCGTACACATATCAGTGAACTTGATCCGCTTACTGCACAGGTGGGGCAAAAATATTTTACCAGTGCTACGGAATTAAAAAATGGTATCACCTTGGGCATCGCCACCTTGCTGGAATCCAAACACATCTTTTTGATTGTAAGCGGGAGCAAAAAAGCAGCCATTGTAAAGGAAGTATTGGAAGGCCCTGTATCAGAAGATGTACCGGCTACCCTGTTTTTAAATCATGCTAATCTTACCATTTACCTGGATAAGGAAGCAGCACAATTTATTTCGCAATGAAGCATAAAGTGATCATTGGCGTAGATATGGGTGGCACTAATGTAAGAGCTGGTCATGTTCAGAATGGAAAAGCATCCAATATCATTAGCCGGAAAATTCATGCAAAGGGCAGTGCTGATGAAGTGCTGGAAGAATTGTTTGCATTAATTGATCAATTATTTAATAGCGATACAAAAGCCATCGGCATTGGTTTTCCAGGTCTTGCTGTAAACGGTGTGGCGTATGATGTATACAATATTCCTTCCTGGAAAGAAGTGGCTTTGCAGCAGGCGATTGAACAGCGGTATGGTGTTCCAGCTTTAATTAATAACGATGCCAATTGTTTTACTGCAGGCGAATTTTATTTTGGTAAAGGACAGGGCAAGGATTCCATGGTAGGACTTGCTGTTGGAACTGGCCTTGGTGCAGGTATTATTCTCAATAAAAAACTATACAGCGGCAAAGCCTGCTGTGCAGGTGAGTTTGGAATGGTACCTTATTTAGATAAATATTTTGAATACTATGCTAGCGGTCAATTTTTTGAAAACATACATGGGATAGATGGTGAAACAGTTTTTAAAAAAGCAGACAAAGGCGATGAAATTGCGTTGAGCCTTTACCGTGAGTTTGGAAAACATTTTGGCAATGCAATTAAGATGATTCTTTATACGGTGGATCCGGAGTTGATAGTGCTGGGTGGCTCTGTGCGACATGCTTATCCATTTTTCAAAGAAAGTATGTGGCAGCAGGTTGACACCATGGAACTAAGAAAAGGATTAGAAAATTTTAGTATTGAAATTTCGGAGTTAGAGAACAGTGCGATATTAGGTGCAGCAGCGCTGCATTATGAATACTAAAAGAGAGCAACTTCAACCGTTGCTCTCTTTCATAAGATAAAACTTATTTGCTTTGCGAAAACATCCACGCCATAAACATAGGCTCTGCAAAAGCGTTATCCCAACTATTATGCCCCACGCCTGGATAAACAGAATACTTTACATCGGCACCAGCTGCTTTCAATGCATCCACCATGTCTTTTGAAAAATGCTCGGGCACCACATTATCTGCATCGCCATGGAATACCCACCATTTTGTTTTAGTCAGTTTAGATGAAATGGTGGGATCAGCACCACCACAGATCGGCATGGCTGCTGCAAATAATTTTGGATTTCTTTTTACCATTTCAAATGTGCCCATACCGCCCATTGACAAACCTGTGATGTACACCTGTTTCTTATTAATCGGATAGTCCTTCATTAGTTTCTTCAATAGTTCCTGGGCCAATTTCATTGCAATAGTCGGTTCACCATCCGGCTGGAAATGAAACTGCCATGCACCAGTTATGCTATCGTTGGTAAATTGTACGTTGCTCCAAAAACTTTTCTCGGGGCATTGCGGAAACACAACAATAGCTGGATAGTTTTGACGAATGCTATCTTGTAGAAACAGCGATGAGCCATGTGTTAATTGAGCTTCATTGTCATTGCCTCTTTCACCTGCGCCATGTAAAAAATAAACGACTGGATATTTTTTTGAGGCATCATAATTTATTGGTAGCAGGATTCGATACGGTAATGTATCACTGTCTGAAACATACATTTCTTTTTTGAACTGCGATTTATCCTGTGCTTGTACAATAGATGAACCGCATACAAGCGTGAACAAAAAAACAATAAGTGTTTTCATAATGCTAATCTTTCTTTTTAACGAGTTTAAAAACGAAGCCACCGCCAGGCGCCATCTTCACCTTAACTGATGATTGGCTATTGATTGATGAAGTGGTCAATAAATAATCTGAAGGATAATTATCTGCATTCACACCATCCATACAGGAGGTGATTTGATAACTACCTGCATTCAAAAAGTTCAGCGGCAATTCAAATGATCTTTCTGACCAATCCGTCATTCCACCAATAAACCAATCATCTCCTTTTCTTCTTGCTGTAACGATATAATCGCCCACACTTGCTTCCAGTATTTTTGTTTCATCCCAGGTAGTTGGAATCTCTCCCATTAATTTCATAAACTCTGGCTCCTTTAATCCCTGCGATGGATTGCCTGAAAAAATTTGAATGGGGCTATCATACACCACGAACATTGCCAACTGGTGGCACCTGGTTCCCTGACTCATTACTTTTTTATTGATGGGACGAAACTGGTCTTTGGTGGCATTGTCCAAAATGCCCGGTTCATAATCAAATGGTCCAGCAAGCATTCGTGTAAACGGCAGTGTTACATCATGCTCGGGTGTAGGCTTATCGCTCCAAATATTGTATTCAGAGCCAAGCACACCTTCTCTTGTGATATTATTGGGCCAAGTTCGGTTAAAACCTTTGGGCGCATAAGCGCCATGAAACATGATCATAATTTTATGTTCGGCGCAGGCTTTTGCAATGCGTTCATAAAAGTTTACCATTGGCTGATCATCCCTGTCCATAAAATCGGTCATGATAAAATCAACGCCCCATTTACTGAATTGGTTGAGTGCACTATCCAGTTGTTTATCCAGCGTAGAGCACAAAGTCCACATGCTTATTTTAATTCCTTTTTCTTTTGCATAGGCCACCAGCGTATCCATGCTGATAGATGGATTTACGTCTAAAAGGTTTTGATAATTGCTCCAGCCTGCATCCATCATAATGCGCTGAAAACCGAATTGCTTTGCAAAATCAATGTAATACTTATAGGTGGCGGTATTCAGTCCAGCCTTGAAAGGAATATTAAACAGGTTGATGCCGATGATCCATTCGTCTGTTCCCTTGCCAGGATTGATCCATGATGGATCTGCAATTTTGGACGGGGTTGCCAAACGATACACCATATCATTACCCGGTAATTCTTTATCGGACGCTGCAATCATCAGTACACGCCAGGGAAGCGTTCTGCTGCCTTTTGTTTTAGCAATAAAATCGGCACGCTTTGTTACAATCTCTTGTGAAAAC
>CAZDHQ010000297.1:0-5998 GCA_964505135.1 uncultured Ferruginibacter sp. | reverse complement strand
CATTTTTATGTGCATCATTGATCATGGGTCAGAGCAATATTGCTGCCGGTGCTACCATTGGCAGTAATCACAATAGCCGCAGCCCGGATGGTGAATTGATTGCTGGTCGTGGCTTTTGGCCAGGGCTTTGTGTGAGTTTAAAGCACAATTCCAAATTTGCTTCATTTAATATTTTAGCCAAAGGTGATTATCCTGCTGAATTAAATATCGGCTTACCGTTTACGTTAGTAAGCAATGATACTGCCAATGACAAACTGGTATTGATGCCGGGCTATTGGTTCATCTACAACATGTATGCGCTGGAACGCAATGCCTGGAAGTATGTAGACAGAGATAAGCGTACAGATAAAATTCAGCATATTGAATATGATTACCTGGCACCGGATACCATCAATGAATTATTTGATGCATTGAAACTATTACAATCATTAAAGCCAAACGAAGATGGCGTGGCAGTGGCTGAAGGAATTGAAAACTCCAGCCGCATTACAGAGATTGTAAAAGTACCGCAGTCAATTGCTTTATTCAAAGAGCTGATTCAATATTATTCGGTAGCTGAAATAGTAAAGCATATTGGCAGAAGCAAGCCGGATAGTTTTGAAACCTTGAAGAAATCTTTGTCAGCAAAAATTCAGCGAAGCAAATGGTTGAATATAGGCGGCCAGCTAATACCAGAAGAAGAAGTAAAGCGATTGATTAGACAGGTAAAATCTGGCAAGATTAATAGCTGGGATGAAGTACATGATTTTTACCTGAAGCAGGGAAATGAATATGCACAACAGAAACTGCATCATGCTTACACGTCATTGCTTGAAATATTAAACATCACCCCGAGACAATTTACACCTGCGCTGTTCAAAGATTTATTGCAGCAAATGATTGCTACCCGTAAGTGGATGTGTAAAGGGATTTATGAATCAAGAGCAAAAGACTACAGCAATCCGTTCCGCAGGATGGTGTATGAAACTACAGAAGAGATGAATAAGGTGGTTGGCAGGTTGGAAGATAATAGCTTTATCCAAATGCGTACGGGTGAACTGGATGAATTGCAAAAGCAGGTGAAGACAATTGTGAGGCGATTGAAATTGTAATTTCAATTACCTTGCAGCAAACGCCGAAATGATCAAGATTCCCCCATACCTAAAAAAAGGTGCCACCATTGGTATTACATGCCCTGCTGGTTATATGCCAAAAGACAAAGCGGCGCTATGCATTGAAACACTACAGCGCTGGGGCTTCCAGGTAATGGTAGGTAAAACATTGGGCAGTAATTCCACCAATTATTTTTCAGGAACTGACGAAGAAAGATTAGCCGAACTGCAGGCCATGCTTGACAGTGATGCCATTGATGCAATCTTGTTTGGCCGTGGTGGTTACGGTGTAGGAAGAATCATCGATCAAATTGATTTTTCAAAATTTAAGAAAAAGCCCAAGTGGTTGATTGGCTATAGTGATATCACCGTTTTTCATTGTCACTTAAACAGTAAAATAAAAGTTGCATCATTGCATTCGCCGATGGCCGCCGCTTTTAATGATGGTGAAGGCAATAATCCTTACCTGGCTTCTTTACATAAAGCCATTACTGGAAAAAAAAATAATTATAAATGTTTGCCCAATGCCTTGAATAAAAAAGGTGAAGCAACAGCAGAACTGGTTGGTGGCAATCTCTCCTTGTTGGCAAATGTTACAGGCACTCCATCTGACATCAATACAAAAAATAAAATACTCTTTATTGAAGATATTGGTGAGCAGATTTACAGCACGGACAGAATGATGTATCAACTATTACGAAGTGGAAAGCTAGATCAATTGGCAGGTTTGGTAATTGGCAATTTTACAGATGTAAAAGATACCGACCGTCCTTTTGGTAAAACAGTGTATGAAGTAATCAATGATATAGTGAAGGCCTTTAATTACCCTGTTTGTTATGGTTTTCCTGTGGGACATTCGAAAGAAAATTATGCATTAAAGGTAGGTGAAACCTATCAATTGAAGGTCAGTAATAAGACAGTTCAACTGAATGAAAAATGAAACAATTAGGTAACATTGGAAATTTGGAAGCCATTTTTTTAGCGATTTAACTTTGTGAAAAATGAACAAACTTTCACAACAGGAGTTGTGGGAAAAAATTCAAAACTTCAGTTTAGACGACCCTTACTCAAGTTATCCCTTCTCCAAAAAACTAGCACAACAAAACAACTGGTCGCATTCTTTCACCCAAAAAGCCATTGAAGAGTACAAGAAATTCATTTTCCTCTGTTGCATTTCACCCACCGGCGCTTCGCCTTCAGAGATTGTAGATGAAGTATGGCACTTACATCTTACCTACACTAAAAACTACTGGATAGACTTTTGTAAAAACACACTCGGGCAAGACGTACATCACCATCCGAGCAAAGGTGGAACTGCTGAAAAAGAAAAGCATGTAAACTGGTATGAAGAAACCTTGCATCTTTATCAAACTGTCTTCGGAACACAAGCCCCATCAGCCTTTTGGCCGGCATCGCAAACGATTAAGAACGATGTGGAAGAGCCAGTGTATGACCCGGTTTTTATGAAGAAAGCCATCATTATTTTTACAGCAGCAGTAGTATTGTTTAGTGTAGCTGTCAATCTCTTTCACACAAAAGGTCCGGACTTTTTAAAGTATTATGCCATGATAGCAATTGCAGGTCTGGGTTTGATATTGTATACACAATGGCATAAAACAGAACGTTTGAAAACAATTGTGCAAAAGATGATGCCAACACAATTCAGCACTTTTGAAATTACAAGGTACCTGTATGGACCACACCGCTGCTATCAAACTTGCCTCATTGATTTATTGAAAAGAGATATCATTGAAGTTTCAGGATCAGGTTATAAAATGCTGCGTACAGTGCCGCTGCAGGATACTGAAACAAATCCATTGCTTGAACCTTTGATGAGTCATTATCAGCCAGGAGACGTATTCTCGTATCCTGATGCACTCGGAATTATTGATACAGAAAAAGTAAAGCATCCGGGTTTTGAAAAACTAAGGCTGCTTGCTGATAAAGTGGACTATCCAAAATTCATTATTCCCGGTATTACACTCAGTATTGGTTTTGCAAGATTTATACAGGGACTCAGCAATACCAAGCCTGTAACTTTTTTAATATTTGAGATGGCAATATTCTCCATGATAGCACTTGCAATAATGGAATATCATTCTTACACTAAGGCAGTAGGAAGAATTGTAGATTCAATATGGAAGAATCAAAATGCAGAAGGCCACGGTGATAATGTCCTCAACAACTTTTCCATACTTGGAACAGCAGCTATTGCTGGTTTTGCAGAGTACACTATTTTGAATGAAGCCTTTGAAGTGTACACGCCTAAAGAAAGACGGTATTCAACAGATAGCTCAGGTTGTGGCTCTTCCTGTGGAAGCAGTTGTGGTAGTAGCTGTGGCGGAGGAGGATGTGGTGGTTGCGGCGGCGGTGATTAATTGCTAAGCAAACTATCCAGCACCTGGTGGAACAGCGGAAAATCATTCAGGTTATGATGTGTTCCATCTTTTATTGTGATGAATTGATCAGCAGGTTTTAATACAGCCTGCAATTTTTTTGCACAACGGTAAGGTATTACACCGTCATCGGTGCCATGAAAAATAGTAACGGGTTTATTGGTCTCTGCTAAAAATTCGTTGGTGGGTAACCGGTACTTCGCCATTCTTGTGGTTGGATAAATTGGTGCATAACAACTATACAATGCAGGAATGCTGTAGTAAGGTGTTTCTAATATCAATCTCTTGCATTTATTTACACAAGCCACATAAGATGCTATACCTGTTCCAAATGATTTACCATACACAATGATACTGTCTGCATGGAATTTTGAAAGCGCCAGTTTATAAACCTGTTCAGCCTGGCTGTATAAATTCTTTTCACTTCTGTCGCCCACACTTTTACCAAAGCCAGGATAATCTTCCATTAATACTTCATAGCCATGTTGGGTAAAGTTGTTTGCGAATCTTGCATAGCGGTTGATGTTTTCCTTATTGCCATGGAAGTAAACAACAATGCCTTTTCTAATGGAGTCTTTAGGAAAGAAATGTACCAGGTTGATGGTGTCTGTTTGATTCATTGCCAGTTCCACTTCTTTAAATGGGACATCAAGATGATATTGATAATCTCTTGCCAATGCGACAGGATGAAACAAGAATTTTTCCTGGAAGTAAAATAATGCAATGCCAATGGATGCATACAAAAGCACAATAATTTTTACCCAGCGCTTAAGAATCCTCATAGGCTTTGAAACAATTTTTTGCTCAACAATTTTTTCGGTGCTCATTTTCCTACAAAATATTTTTCAATTTTTCAATACTGTTGCAAAAGCTCCTTTAAGGGACGGGGGCGCTCAGGGTGCTAATATATCTCTTAAAAAATTATGGTATTCGGGAAAGCTGGGTAAATTATTGTGCCCGCCTCCCTGTATTCTTATCAGTGTAATTTTTCTTGGGCTTAATGCCTGTAATCTTTCACTTTGAGAAATGGGTATCAACCAATCTTTGGTACCATGCAAAATATAGGTATGACAATTCACTCTTGTAATCCACTTGTCAGTTCTTAAATGAAATCGCAATACAAACTTTACTGGGAGTATGGGTAAAAACCGCTGCACTGTTTTTCTAAAATTAAAATAGGGTGCATCCAAAATCAAATACCTTGGTTTGTTGTCACTTGCAATCTTTGTTGCAAAGCCGCTACCAAGGCTTCTTCCATACACCAGTATATGATTTTCATGATAGGTAGTGGCTAAGGTATCATACACAAACTGCATATCATTCAGCATGTCTTTTTCACTTCGCTTGCCGGTGCTTTTGCCGAAACCACGGTAATCAACTAACACCACATCATACCCGAATTTCAAAAAGTCTTTGGCATATTTAGCCCACCCTTTTATACTTCTTGTATTGCCATGAAAATAAAGAATGAGCCCGTTGGGATTGTTTACAGAAAAATGAAGTCCATTAATTCGTACGCCTTCTTCTACATCAAAGAATAGTTCTTTAAATGGCATATCATATTTATACTGGAATTGCTGACTTAGTTTTTCAGGCTTAAAAATAAAATGCTCCTGCAGCAGGTAAGCTAATACCAGCAATACCAGGTAACCAACAATGATATAGATTAAGGTTGAAGACAAGACACGAAATTATGTTGGCTAAAATAGCGAATACCCTTATGAGTTAGCGGGAAATTGTTTTTTCCAGGCTTCGGTGCCTCCCTGCAGGTTGATCAAATTGGTGAATGGAAATTTTTGCTGCAACCGCTGAATGGCTATCTGGCTACGAATACCCATGCGGCAATAAAGCACCACAGGTTTTTCTTTCTCGATTATTTCTGCATGCTTTAAAATATCACCAACCGGAATGAGCTCGCCACCAATGTTGAATGCTTGATGTTCGTGAGCTTCTCTCACATCAATCAAATGCAGTTCACGCTGCTCTTTCAGCAGTCTATCCAATTCAGCAGGT
This sequence comes from uncultured Ferruginibacter sp., assembly GCA_964505135.1. Lineage (GTDB taxonomy): Bacteria > Bacteroidota > Bacteroidia > Chitinophagales > Chitinophagaceae > Ferruginibacter. Next base: position 498 of record CAZDHQ010000297.1, on the reverse strand, counting down.
GTAATTTGTTTCATGCAAATTAGATGGGAGATTAAAACTCTTCTTCTTCATCCACGTAAACTCTCTTTAGTTTAAGTTTACTCACGGGAGAAACAATTAACGGATATTTTTCTACGGTTACGTTACTTGATACCAATCCAAAACCTTTTTCTTCACTGAGCGAAACTTCTTTAATCCAGAAATATAACTGCATCACCACTCTTTCAAAGAACGGCAATTCATTATCCTGGCTAAGGAATTTTTCCATCACAATAAACTGGAAGTCGCCTACTACATTGTTTCTTTGCTGGCTCTCATAACGGCTGGTTACGTTTACTTCTTTATTGATCACTAAATCTTCCACCACTTTTTTAAACATCAGGTTTACTCTTGGTGCTGTTCTAAAACCAAGCCTGAACTCTACACGAATGATGTCATTGGGTATGATATGATCCACCACGTATTCTGCGGTATATGGATCATCCAATGTATCAACATGTACAAACCAATAGATGTCTG
>CAZDHQ010000296.1:0-6000 GCA_964505135.1 uncultured Ferruginibacter sp. | reverse complement strand
TAAAAACAAAGAAGAAAATCCTTTTTTTTTTTTTTTGAAGAAACAATTTTTATCAGCAACCAGGCAAACAAATATGAAGAAGCTTATCGTTACTAATCCCGCCACCGAACAAGTAATTGCAGAACTGAATGAAGACACAAAAGATAGCCTGCAAAAAAAGTTTGATCAATTAAAAAACGCACAGGCTTCATGGAGTAAAATAGCGTTGGCTGAGCGGATCGAAATACTTAAAAAGTTTTCTAACCTGCTCCAACAAAATATAGAGGACCTTGCTTCCACGCTTACATCAGAAGTAGGCAAACCACTGCAGCAGTCACGCAATGAAGTCAACGGTGCAAGGGCAAGAATACAATGGCTTACAGATAACGCAGCCAAATATCTCTCAGACGAAATCATGAGTGATGGAAACGGCATGCAGGAAAAAATAAGTTATGAGCCGCTGGGTGTTATCTGTAATATCTCCGCATGGAACTATCCTTATTTGGTGGGTGTAAATGTTTTTGTACCTGCGCTGCTGGCCGGCAATGCGGTGATGTATAAACCTTCTGAATATTCCACGCTTACAGGATTGGCCATTGAGAAATTATTGAAAGAAGCTGGTGTACCTGAAAATATTTTTCACATCGCTATAGGCGGTAAAGATGCAGGAGAAATATTACTGGAGCTTTCATTTGATGGTTATTACTTCACCGGTTCTTACAAAACAGGAAAATATATTTATGAAAAGGTAGCCCCTAAAATGGTGCCCTGCCAATGTGAGTTAGGAGGAAAAGATCCATTGTATGTTGCGGATGATGTAGCTGATATTAAATCCGTAGCCGCCGGTACTGCTGATGGCGCATTTTATAACAATGGACAAAGTTGCTGTTCGGTAGAAAGAATTTATGTACACGAAAAAATATACGACCAATACATCAATGAATTTGTAAACGAAGTAAAATCCTGGAAGATGGGTGAGCCAACAGCAGAGGGAATCTATATTGGTCCATTAAGCAGGAAAGAACAGTTGACGTTTTTGGAAAAACAAATTGATGATGCAGTAAGCAAGGGTGCCACTCTTTTAACCGGAGGGAAAAAAGTAACCGGTAAAGGATATTATTTTGAACCAACTGTATTAATCAATGTGAATCATAATATGAGCCTGATGAAAGATGAATCATTTGGTCCTGTGATAGGCATAATGAAAGTAAAGGATGATGCGGAAGCAACACAGTTGATGCAGGATACGGAATATGGATTAACAGCTTCCGTTTATAGTGCAAACAAGGAAAGAGCAGAAGCTATTTTACAACAAATCAATTCGGGCACCGGTTACTGGAACTGCTGCGATAGGGTAAGTGCTGCATTGCCCTGGAGCGGAAGAAATCATTCAGGCTTTGGCGCTACACTCTCTCATGTTGGGTTAAGGGCATTTACAAAAGTGAAGGGGTATCATTTGAGGGATTAAAATATTTCAAAGGAAACGTAAACGTTTTTACTCTGTCCCGGCGGGGTTTTCGCATTCATACACTACATATTATTAGTATCCCCCTGCGAAACCCCGACGCTGAAAAGAGCTTCCAAATAAAAGAGACCATACTCGCCCATTCACACATCCAGGTAATGTAAAGGTTTATGATGCTTTACTTTTTGTAGCTCATAAAAAGAAGCGCTACTATGTTCATATTCAACATAAACCTTTGCTAGTTGCCATTTTCCGCTAACAGGATTATTATGAATGTAATTTATTTTCTGCAACAAAAAAGCTTGTGTAATAACGGCTTTGGCATCAAAAGAATCTTTGAAAACCTTATGCAGTTGTCCCTTCTTTTTTTCTCTCTCCGTCAACAATTGTGATAGCTTTTCCAGCATAGTACTATTGCCTGTTGATTCAAGTCGTTTAACTATTTCATAAGCCATAAACCGTTTTCCATTTGAAATAATTGTATTGAGATTAAATTCTGGTTGATGAAAATGCAGCATTGCATGCAGGTGATTTGGCATGATGACATAGGCGATTACATCGCAATGATATTTTTCCCTGAGTGTTACAAACCAATCATACACTAAATCATAACTATTAGTGATGTCAAATAATGGTATCCATTCGGTACAGGTAAACGTGATGAAGTAAGTTGAAAAAGTATCACTGTGTTTTAGCTTTATCGCCATTGCATGAAGTTATAAAATTCAGCAATTGACAGTAGGTTGATGCAGGCTCTTTTATACGTCGGGGTTTCGCTGGAACAGTTTTTAGATTGTTAGTGTATGCTGCGAAAAAATGCCGGGACGAAATTTCAGCACCTAAGAGGATCCTGCGCCAGAAGAGGGATGGAGCGCCTACTAACACCTGCCAGATGATGGGGTCATTTTTCTTTAAACGCTATATGGCTGTGATCTTTAATAATTTCAACTACTATTTCGTAAAAAGATTTGTCATCTCTTTTATCATTTAATTCTTCTTTGCTTTTACGGGAGTTTTTCCAAATAAGTTCTATTGGTTCTTCGTATTCATGCACGCAAAAGCCGCCACGAAGGAGATCATTGAATGCATTTAAATTATGCCCGGTTTTCCAGTCAAGTTCGGATGTTAGCACTCTGTCAATTTCATTGTAAAAACCTTCTTCGGTAGAAAAATTATCTCCATCAATGACAATCGTTTTATAATTAAGTGATCCCTTATTTTGGTCATTATCAGTATGCAGCACTAGTTGCTCTTTGGCGTCACGAATTAAATAAGCGATGATATTGTTTTTATGGTCGATCTCTTTTATTCTTTGCGCTGCGTATTCAATTGCTTCTTTTAGTGAGTTGTGTATTGAGTAAATTTTTTGTTTTGAGCTTTTGATGAAATATCGAAAGTCATGACATAAAACAATACCTGTTTTTCTGTCAACAAATTGAACAGTGAATTGAGTGTCATCAATAGAAGGGTATTTTTCCATATCGGTTGTGTATATAAATGTAAACAATTAATCAACCCTTGGAAATTGGTTTGCCATAATTTAATAGTTGGCTTAGTAATGGCCCGGTACTGGAAGCTAAACACATGGGCTACGCCTCATTGCAGCTCCTTAGAGCATCCTGCGCCAGATGGATGCTGTAAAATTTAGCAGTATTAATTTAAGCGTTGGCTTAGTAACGACCCGGCACTGGAAGCTAAGCACATGGCCACGCCTCATTCCAGCGCCTAAGAGCATCCTGCGCCAGATGGGGTTATTTAACCGGTCGCTTATAATGGCCCAGCACTGTAAGTTAAACACGTGCCCAGCTACATCCGATAGCTATCGGATCCAGTACCTAAGAGCATCCAGCGCCAGATGGGTTCGCTAAAGCCTTTTCATTATCTTTGAAATCATGAAACTCTTACTAACAACCTTTTTATCGTTTACATTTTTTACAAACTCCGCTCAAATTTTTTACGCAAATATTTATTCAGTCAATGACCTGAACGCTACTGTCGTATTAAATGCAGGGGATTGTAATTTTTCACAGCCAATATATACTTGCCCATTACAGACAAGTCTTACAGATATAGCTTTAGATAATAGTGGTAACATATATTACCTGGTTGCCGACGGAGGCTTAATCAAAAGGTCTCTATCGGATACAAACTCATGTCAATATCTTGGGTCTTTCAATGCTAATGTAACATCACTGGTGGCAGATTTGGATGGCAATGTTTATGCTGCTGGTTGGGTGGGGAACAATGCCCAGTTATATATATACAAATCTGCCACAAAAACATTTGCAACCATCGGCAATTTCCCACCAGGGATGTTTTCTTTAGGCGACCTTTTCTTGTATGAAGGAAAACTTTTTTTGCTGAGCACCGTTGACGGTGGTTCTTGCATTGTGAATGTAAATGTGGTGAATCCTTTATTAAGTTGCTGCTATCTTTCAACAGGTGGTTTGTTTTCGTTGTATGGGGCATTTTCAGTTTGGGATGGGAATTCATCAAAGGTATTTATCACAAGTGAAGCACCTGATGTTAAATTTAATCTTCACGAAGTGGATATGGTACAGAACTTTATATCACCACCGGTTTGTCAATATCCGTACTATATTTTGGGAGCTGCCAGTACCTACAATTACACCCCTTCAATAGATAACAAAACCTTCTGCACAATTGTTCCGATTGAACTGATGGGTTTTAATTTTGAGACGTTGAATGATAAGGTTAAACTATCCTGGCAAACAGCTTCTGAAAATAACAATTGCTGTTTTTTAGTACAAAGGAGCTTTGATGCATTGCATTATGAAACACTCGATACCATAGCCGGTTCTTTCTATAGCAACCAAATTAAGTACTACAGTTATGATGATAAAAAATATCATGCGGACAACTATTACCGTTTGATACAAAAAGATTACGATGGAAAAATTAAGTACTCCAAAGTGTTGCATGTTAAAATAGAACAGTCAAAATTCATTAGTATATCTCCGAACCCAGGTAAAGGATTTGTTCACATTTATTTGCCAGTTTCGTCAGCGGGCACAAATTTGGCCATTTTTGATTGTAGTGGCAAGTTAATAAACAAGCAAACTCTAAAAAGCACATACACTGATGTAGACATTTCTTTTCTGAAAAAAGGGTTATACATCTTTCGGTTTAAAAATAAAAATGGGGAGGCCAGTAGTTTAGGATATATAAAAGAATAGTGACGCCTTTTTATTTTAAATGTGTCAACCTATTTTATGGCTATTCAGCGTGTCATTGTCTAAATACAGGTAAGTATGCTACGCTAGATATGTGGTCAATTAGGAAACCAGTTTGATCAGGACTGCAGTTCTTTTCATGTTTGTACCCTGCTTATCAATAAATTTATAGGGAGTGCTCATACTGGCTGTTTGTATAAAAGTAAGCAATTGATGAGCTCTTAAAAAATTTGTTGATGCGTTCAACCGGGTGACTTAGTAACGGCCCGGCACTGGAAGCTAAGCACATGGCCACGCCTCATTCCATCGCCTCAGAGCATCCAGCGCCAGATGGAGTGTTCTGCGCTAGATTGAAAAATACATATCACTACCTGTCAAAGTCTATTTTAAAATTCTTTGCAAACGTAATGTTGACCGGGTCCAAATAAAATTCCGCTTTTAATGTTTTTAGGCCTTCGCATTTTTCTTTGTTTCGGCAAACATATTTATAAAGCACTTTGTAGGTCTTGCTGCTATCATAATAAGAATCCCAAAAATCTGATTCTGTAATTTCAAATGTTTTTGTTTGATTTCTGCTGATGATAATATTGCGAATGCTGTCAGCATGTCTAAAGATTCTTACGATCGGCTGACAAAGTTTATTGTCGTCACTAAAAACAATCGGTTCAAATAATATGGAGCTTTTTTCTATGCAATAATCTACATTGTCATTATTGGTTACAGTGATGAATAGATGCCCGTTGTTGAGTGAATCAACAAACAAGCTATCTGGCTTTATGATAACATTTTGACTGTAACAATTTGAAGCGATGAAACTGACTAGGAATAAAAAGGTTGATTTCATGTCGGTTGTTTACATAAATGTAAGCAATTGATGTGCTCTTGTAAAATTTGATAGCCACTATTTAAAAGGTGACTTTTTAACGGCCCGGCACTGGAAGCTGGGAACATGGCCACGCCTCATTCCATCGCCTAAGGACATACTGCGCCAGATGGGAATAGGAGCATCCTGCGCCAGATGGTGGGTTATTGCAATTGCCTTGCATCCTGCGACAGATGGAGTCTTGAGATTTTAGTAGATAAAAACGGATAACTGCTATAAGGTTATATAGGTAATCACTTAAACAGATGGCTTATAACGGCCCGGCACTAGAAGCTAAGCACATGACAAGGCCTCATTCCAGCTTATGAGTATCCTGCATCAGATGGAACTCCTTTAGCTCTTCCAAAACGGCCACCAACGGGCTTTTTTAGGAAGCAGTTTCTTCAAGCCTATTTTTTGAGCAAATACTACAATGTCATTCTTCGATAATTACTTTCTGGATATTGAGTTCCTTTTGATATAAGTTGTGCCCGGAACAA
>CAZDHQ010000295.1:0-6032 GCA_964505135.1 uncultured Ferruginibacter sp. | reverse complement strand
AGGTAACTATGCGACTGGTCGTTCAGCTTTATACAGTTTCCCAGGAACACCAATGATTCAATTGCCCTGAAGATTACACCTACTTTAGGCAACGCATACAGTATCCCGGCACCAAAGAAAACCAGGATAAAAATATCAGCCGCAATCACCAGTTCTGTATAGCAGATCAGCATATCACCGTCATGCGATTTTAACTGGTGCACTGCATTGATGCTGATAAAAGCCGCAGCCATAAAGTGAAGTAGTCTTGCAGCGTTCTTTTGTGATTCGTAAGATGGATTGATAATGCTAAGGGAGAATTTGGCAGCCATAATGGTAAGTTTTGGGCTAAGATTCAAAGGCGTTTAGTTTCCATAAAAGGTAGACGGAATATTTTTTGTACGCAAGCCGCATTGCACCCTTCATCTGCAGTCTTGCTATCCGCTGCTACTCCGGCGCATGACCTGGCACAAAGCTTCACCTGGGTATCCGCTTCTATCAGGCGTAGGATTGGTAATATTAATTACTTTAGTAATCATCAGTTAAGAAAAATTATTTAGTAGCTCTCCATAAAAGTTTTTTTTCATCTTTAAATTTTTCAAATAGATCGAATACATCAAATATTTTTTTAGGATCTATTTCTAAAGCACTTAGATCTTGTTTCCATTTTTCGATGTCGTCGTAGATTTTCTCTTGGTTCAAATTTGTATTAATTATAAAATGCTGACACGGATATGCAGTACCATATCCATAAATAATTCCTTTTTCTACATTGATCATCGTAACGTTAACTCCTTCCATATTGTGTTTTTGCCGAGGAGTTTTGAAAAGTAAATGCCAATTATCATTGTTAGATTGTTGAGGTTTAGCACCAGCAATATTTTTGAGTTCGTATGGTTCAACTAACGGAATTCGCCATAGATCTTCTTCCTGGTAGTAATCATAAAAACCACTGCTGCAACCAGCAAATAAAGGACTTAAAAATATTGTTATTAGAAATTTTATTTGCATACGAATATCTTTTTTATTGCGTTTGGTAAAACGAATTGTATAAAGGTTATCAACCTTTTTGCAGACGTCCACTGATTGAAGATTAACATTGGAAAGTCGTCTAAATGAAATAGCCAGAAGTGTTTGAGAAATTATGACTCAAGCTTTTCCCTACAAAACGCATTGAATTCTTCTTCATCCACTCCGCTCTCTTCAATCTCCAACTGCACCACTTTATTATTTTTAAAATCCAGCGTCAGCAGGTTATCCTTTAAAACGATGTTGGAGAAATCTTGCCAAGGGTATTTTTTATTGGAGAACGTTTTTTTTACCACAATAAGATCTTTATCTATTTCAACTACTGGAGCAATATAAGAATAGTGTAATACCAGTCCCAGCAATAAAATGAGAGCGGGAAAAACAGGATTGTGTGTAGCAATCAATAAGAGAATGGCGGCAGTAGCCGAAAGTAAAAGTTTATTAAGCCTGAATTTTAAAAGAATTAGTCCAACAAATGCGGCAGCTGTAAACAGGATAACAGCAACCAGTATGCTCATAACATTCCTTTCACTACCAAGAATGGCAAATAATCCTGCAAGAAAAAATAAAGAGCGAAACGAAGCTATATCCAACTTACGCTCATCATCCTTTATCCTAAGCGTATACATTAAGCAACAGGATTTGCAGACACCAGCATATTGCAAAGCTTAAACAAACATCTTGCACCCACATTTTCATCCCACTCATTCTGGCTTACGCCCACTTCGTTCAAATCAAAACCTACCAGGTGGCGGCCGCTCTGCATCAATTTTTTAAAGAGGTAAAATACTTGCTCCGTTTCAAAGCCACCCTGCACTGGTGTCCCAGTATGCGGACAAAGCTCCGGTTTCAATCCATCAATATCAAAACTGATGTATACCTTTTGCGGTAACTGATTGATGATTTCATCTGCAATTGCTTTCCAGGTTTCGCCTTCAAATTCTCTCTCTTTTATATCCTTATCAAAAAAAGTAGTTACTCTTTCTTTGTTGGCTGCTATATAATCCCACTCTTCTTCACAATAATCCCTGATACCTACCTGAACCAGTTTTTTTAGTTGAGGTATTTGCTCTAACGCATTGTACATGATAGAAGCATGAGAAAAAGTAAAATTCTCATAAGCCTTTCTAAGATCACAATGTGCATCAATCTGCAAAATACCAAACTCACCATATTTGTCTGCAATAGCCCTCATGTAACCCAGTGGTGTGCTATGGTCGCCGCCCAATAAACCAACCAATTTACCATTATTCATCAGGTCTTTGGTTTGTTCATATACCCAATCGTTTAAGTAAGCACCACCGGCATTCACTTCCTTCAGCGTTTTGCACATGAACTTGTTATCGTTCACTTCTTCGCCCTCAGCTATGTAATTAATATACAATTCTGCTTCCCGGCGCAGGTAATCGCTCTTCATCAGTATCTTTTTATCATTCTGACGCATATAAAAGCCCTTGCGCCAGAGATCTTTATAATCCGGATCAAAAAGATCTACCTGCAAACTTGCTTTGAAAATATGTTCTGGTGCTCTTGCTGTACCTGCTGTGTAGCTTACCGTAACTTCCCATGGCACCGGCATTATCACCAGGCGGGCATCGGCCTCTTCAAATGGTAATCCAAAAATGTTATTATTAGGATTACCTACAGAGTTGGGATCAAATTTTGAAAGATCAGTCATTGCTGAAGCTCCTGCTTTCCTTTTTAGTTTTTAGAAAGCGGCTGCAAAGATAACGGGTAACAAATAAAAGAGGTATTTCAATTTAAAGAATTTGCTCACATTCCCGCAAGGCCGGATAACACAATGTTGTAACGTTTGTTTAAACCCGTAACGCCATTTTCGTCAGTTTTTGCTGTGACAAGGATCATGGAGATTTTAACTGTTTATGGTAAAGAATTCTTTAAACAAATGCCTGCTTCAATGCAGTTTATGCTAACTTTGCCCACGCAAAAAATCCTGTATGAAGAAGACACATATTGTAATATTGGTTGCTATCGCTATTGCTATTGCCGGCTTACTAATGCTTTCAAGTGACTTTTCTACCTATGATACCGTAGAATCAGCCAGGCAAAAGCAGGGAAAATTTGTTCACATGATTGCTAAATTAGACAGAACAGAACCAATGCAATATGATCCTGCCAACAATCCTAATTATCTATCTTTTACGGCAGTTGACAGTCTTGGAAGCAAAACCAGGGTAGTTTACCGCAACACAAAACCTGCTGAAATGGAGCACAGCGAAAGAATGGTACTGCAGGGAAAAATGCAGGGCGATACTTTTGAATGCAAGGATATATTATTAAAGTGCCCAAGCAAATACAAAGACGATAAGGCTCAGCTGCAAAAAACAGTAAGCAACTAAGAATATCATCGCTGATTGGTTTTTATTTCTAACTCACAACTTACTACATGCAATTTGAAGGGGAACATTTATTGATTGGTAAATTAGGCCATTTTTTTGTCTTGTTGTCCTTTGTTAGTTCGCTGATAGCGCTTACCAGCTACATCACGGCATCTTTTAAAAATGACTTGCAGGACAAATCTTCCTGGATACGTTTTGCAAGAATCAACTTTCTGATACAGGTAGCATCTGTACTTACTGTTTTTGGATTTATATTCTATATCTGCGCCAATCACTATTTAGAATACCTGTTTGCTTATAAGCATACTTCAAAAGAATTAGAGTTTAAATATCTATTAGCTTGTATCTGGGAAGACCAGAGTGGCAGCTTTTTACTATGGTCTATCTGGCATTGTATTCTTGGCATGATGCTAATGAAAACAACCAGGCAGTGGGAAGCACCTGTAATGACTATTGTAAGCTTTGCACAGGTGTTTTTAGCCATGATGATAATGGGTGTAAGCTTTGGAAGCATTAAAATTGGTAACAGCCCATTTGTTTTAACAAGAAATGAAATTGCCGCACCGATATTTAACAGGCCGGACTATCTAAGCCTTATCAAAGATGGTGTTGGTTTAAATGTTTTGCTTCGTAACTACTGGATGGTGATACATCCTCCCGTATTGTTTTTAGGATTTGCATCTACCATTATTCCATTTGCTTTTGCATACGCCGGCCTGCAAACAAAACGTTTTGGAGATTGGGTAAAACCTGCATTGCCTTATGCATTATTTAGTGCCTGTGTATTGGGTGCTGGTATAATGATGGGAGGAAAATGGGCTTATGAATCATTATCTTTTGGTGGCTACTGGGCATGGGATCCAGTGGAAAATGCATCACTGGTGCCGTGGTTGATACTGATTGCTGGTATTCATACCATGATTATTTATAAGGCTACCGGCAGATCACTAAGAGCAAGTTATTTATTCGCCCTACTTACGTTTGCTTTCATTTTATATTCCACCTTTCTCACCAGAACCGGTGTGCTGGGAGATACTTCCGTGCATGCTTTTGCCGATGCAGGTAATGCTATGTTCTGGTTGATATTGACCTTCTTTGCATTTTTTACCATTGCATCACTGCTGCTATTCTTTATCAACTTTAATAAAATACCAGCCATTGCACAGGAAGAGTCCGGCAACTCAAGAGAATTCTGGATGTTTATAGGATCACTGGTGCTGTTTCTTTCATCGCTCTTTATTTCTTTCAAAACATCACTGCCTGTTATCAATAAGATTTTTGGTACCAAAATGGCACCTCCTGAAAATGTAGAGTTTTCTTATAACAAAGTAATGGTGATGGTAGCGGTAATTGTAGGTATACTTACAGCCATTACTCAGTACTTTAAATACAAAGCAACCCCCTCCGGGCAATTGCTGAAAAAGATTGCATTACCTACTGTAATAGCTGCACTAATAACAGGACTGTTGGCTGTTTTCTATCCTATTACCTACTACAAAGAAGGAGGTGGGTTTTTAATAGCTATCTACATCGCTCTGTTTGCAAGTATTTATGCTGTGGTTGCCAATACTGCTTTTATATGGTCTGGCTTAAATGGAAAGCTTAAATCAGCAGGCGGTTCAATAGCTCATGTTGGTTTTACATTAATGATTGCAGGAATGCTGATATCTGCAGGCAACAAAAAAATCATCAGTGAAGAAAAGTTTAAGAATTTCAATATACCGATGGGTATTGATCCATTGACTAAGCAAACCGATAATGCTGCTGAAAATTTAAACCTGGTGCGTCACCTGCCCACACCAATGGCAGACTATGAAGTAACTTATTTGAATGATAGTACCGGCCATGAGACAGGCAGAAGATTTTATCATTTGTTGTTTGAAAGAAAGGATGCTGCAACCAAAAAAGTGAAAGAAAAATTTGTACTTAACCCTGATGTGTATGTGATGAAGGATAACAATATGAGCAGTAATCCTGATACCAAGAGTTATCTTACTCATGATGTGTTTACCTATGTTTCTTATGCACTTAATCCTGAAAAGGAAGCAGACACAGCCAGCTTTAAAGAATATGAAGTAGCTGAAGGCGACACTATGTTTTACTCAAAAGGATTTATCGTTTTTAATAAAGCAGTAAAAAATCCTGAAGCAAATAAATTCAACATCCCTATTAAGGGGCCGGCAGTAATCGCTGATCTTACCGTGGTTTCTAAAGACAGTAATCGTTTTGATGCCACTCCAATGTTGCTTATAGAGGATTCTACTTTAAGACGGGTGGATGATACGGTATTTGCTCAAAATCTTTATTTAAAATTTGCCAATGTAAATCCTGTAACCAATAAGATCAAAATAGGTGTGAAAGAATCCGATAAGATGATAGACTTTGTAACAGTAAAAGCCTACATTTTCCCTTATATCAATTTAGTTTGGCTGGGGCTCATCATTATGTCAATTGGTATTGCAGTGAGTATGGTTGCAAGAGGAAAATTTTCGAAGAATATAGGAATAGCGGCAATACTTGCAGTATCTATCGGTATGTTTTATATGTTCCTGCTGGCTAATGCATAACCACCCTATCCTGTAGCTGCTGCCTTATCTTCATCAGTAAATCTTTTACCACAAAAGGTTTTGAAAGATAGTCATCCATTCCCATGGAAAGGCACTT
>CAZDHQ010000294.1:0-6038 GCA_964505135.1 uncultured Ferruginibacter sp. | reverse complement strand
TTATCAACCACAATGGCAAGCTATCACGATGACGTAGCACTTCATCTTTTATCTTCAGTTACTTCCAAAACTCCCACCACGTTTTTTTCTTGTCAGTCGTTGTCACTGGGTTAAACTTATTTAATTCTCACAATGGCGCAGGATGCTGCAAGGCGCTGGAATGATGGGAAGGTATGTACGTAAGCTTCCAGTGCCGATCCGTTATTAAGCTTGTTTTTATAGTAAGGCAGCAAGTAAGCTACTGCAGCTGCTCATTTATTAATTCAATATCTTCACAAGAGTAAGATGATGCTCAATTACGGCGGGGTGTAACATAACAAATCTTAAAAGCAGCACATGTTTAGCAATCTAATTTATGTTTGTCTATTGATTGTATTGTTGGTTGCTGTTTTTATTGTTCGTTTATATAGTGCTAAAGTGAAGGGATGGATGGGAGAGAAAGCAGTTGCGGCCATCTTATCTTCATTAGATGATCTGCAATATAAAGTAATCAATAACCTTGTATTGGATGTTTACGGAAAGACAGTGCAAATTGATCATTTAATTATTTCAGATTTTGGAATATTCGTTATCGAAACAAAAAATTACCAGGGCTGGATATTGGGAGGTGAACATGCTGAATATTGGCAGCAGGTAATATTTAACAATAAATCCAAATTCTATAATCCTATTCGTCAAAACTATGGACATGTACAGGCTTTAAAAAAATGCCTGCCAGCGTATCCAAATCTTCTGTTCATACCTATCGTTGTTTTTTCTTCAAGTGCCACCATTAAAGTAAATACTACCACCAAAGTAGTAGTTAATGCAAACAGGCTGTTGGAAGTGATAAGTAGTTTCTCTCAACCTGCGCTTACCTATCTTCAGAAAGAAACCATTTTTGCAACCATCAATGCGATGAACATTGCCGATAGCTATGACAAGAAACAGCATGTGCAATCCATCAGAAGAAGCATACAGGTAAGGGAGCATTCCATTCATCAAAACATATGTCCTCAATGCGGTAACCAACTGGTATTACGCAATGGCAAGTATGGAAACTTTTTAGGTTGCAAGGGATATCCTGCATGTAAATTTATAAAAAAGCTTTGAGGCGTTGGTCTGTATGAAAGAGCCCGGCATATTGCTAAATCACTTACTTTTAATCAAGCTTAATTAAATATTTATCCTTAAAATGAACAATCTAATACGTAGAATTGAAAATGATGTGCAAGACAGAAATTCTGTTGCCTGGAAAAAACTATGCGATTATGTAGAAAAGGTAGCTGCTAAAAATAGACAAGAATTTTCGCCGCTGGAAGCATTGGGGCCAGAGCTGTTTTCTCAAATACACACACTGCCTGAAACAATTTCAAAACTGAAGAAGGTAAAAAAGGTATGGCTTTATGGAAGTAAATTAAAACGTATTCCGCCGGAAATTGGCGAAATGGAATCGCTGGAATATTTTGATCCATACACATCTTACGACCTGCATTGGTTCCCTTTTGAAATAACCCATTGTAAAAAATTAAAGGATAGCAGGGTAAGTACAAGGGCGCTTTATGGTAATTTTAAAAACAGGATGGGTTTCCCTGATTTGACCAATAATCCTGTTCGTTACACTGGAGAAAATGTAAAATGTAGCGTATGCGGAAAAGCAATGACCTATGAAAAAACCAATCAACTCTGGATTTCAATTTGGGTAGGCACCGATGTATTGCCTTTGTTGGTAAATACATGTTCAACCACTTGTGAACAGACTTTGCCTAATCCACCAGAAAATTATGTTCCATTTGCACATAAAGGCGGTTCGTCATTAAAACAACCACCAGATGAATATGAGTTGTTTGAAATGAAAATGGCTCAATTGGAACTTGAACAAAAAGATGCAGCAAAACAGGAAGAGGTGGCTCCATTGAAATCTCAGGAAAAAGCGGGTGCCATTAAAAAACCGATGCAACTCATAAAATTGGTTAGGAAAATATGGGACAAGTAAAATCTATTCCCGCCCACGTCTTCCTCAAACGCAAGCGACACTAAAAAATGAAAAACTTCCAGGCAACGTTCTCTTGCATAGCTTTGGGCGTTGGCCAAGGACGTTGTGGCTATTACTAAAAGCTGTGGCCTGGTTTTACTTTGCACTTAAGATAGAATACTCGGAATGAGTAATTAAAATCTAACTATATTTGAGTATCAAACTTCTTTATGTCAACTCTTAACAACCATCTATTAATTTCCAAATTAAAAATTGCAATTTTATTTTTCCTATCAATATTGATGGGTTCCTGTTTTATAAATGCTGGTCAAAAGCCTAGCGTTCCAAAGTTTTCAAAACTTACTCTGCTATTGGAAGACAGTTCAAAATTCTACGTGGATAAACTTTTACTCAAAAATGATTCCATGGAACGCATTATGCCATACAAATTTGATAGCACTGTAACTAACGCAACGCCTTACGGATACGATAGTCTGAAAAATGGAACATATGAAGTAACGGTCAAATCATTATTAGATAATGTAGTTAAGTTTTCCATCAACCTCACTTCCGATTCAGTACTTTATGTAGACAAGTCATTACTTCCGAGTTTTAAAAATGTGCCCGATGCTTTACCACTTGTGTCCGAACTTGCAAACGGTGATAGCCTGATTGTAACCTATACGAGTATCGGGTGTTTTCACAATTACATCGAAAAGAGTGTTATCTATAAGCATGAGTCGGGCTTTGACATAAAGTTTAGTACCGATACAAGCAAGAATCATGAGATTGAGCAGTTAATAACAATAAGAAGAACACTGCCTGTGTCTTTTGCCGACAGTTTAAAACATTTGGCTAAAGCTTGTACTAATGCTTTTCAAAAACAACAGAAAATTTTGAATCACTACAAGACGGCGCTAATGGCAGCAAAAAATATGGAAGATAGTGTAAATGCAAATTCTCAAATTCCATATAGTACAACCTCATCTGATATTTATTTTAGGAAAGGAAATAAGGTTTTTTACTTGACAAGTAAAGTTATATTAGAAATACCTTACTACTATCATTTTATTGCAGCTATGAAGTTATTCAATTAACTGTAGACGTACTCATTTTGCTTCCAAGCCACGTCTCTTGCATAGCCTTGAGCGTTGGCCAAGAACCTTGTGGCTATCACTAAAAGTTGCCAGCGTTATAATCCAAATTGTTATCTTTAACTATGCCCGTAAAGCAATAGCTTGATAGAATTACTAGAATTAACCTTTAACATGAAACCTCTATTTAGCCTTTTATTATTCTTAGCTGTATTTATTTCATGCAACAATAACGATTTCTATGCCCGAGCTTTTTCAGACGAAAATTTTCCGGATACCTTCTTTAAATCCGGTTGATGTTACTTGCAGATGCAATAGCGAAGTGCGAAACATTGGATGGTCCATATACCGGCATTGGATCATCAAGGTCGAAACAATATGATCGTTCAGAACAATTAAAAACGCTGGCAACTACTGAGCAATTAATAGCTTTAACAAAGCATGCAGCAGCCAATGTGAGGTGCTATTCTTTTGATTTCCTGGTTGAGCGAAATGTTGATTCTGCAGAAAATGTATTGCTATCTCATATAAGAGATACACAGACGGTATCGGTATTTTCAGGATGTGAGATTAATGATGTTTATGTGAATGTTTACTTTTTTAGCAGGATCGCCTCTAAATTATCGCACAGTCGGAAACTTGTTTTAAAAAAGGAACTCTCAAAATCGTTTTCTGCGAATGAATGGGAAATGATCATTCGTTGGAATGGTAACTTCAATTAACATTTTTTATGCCGGCCCATGTCTTCCCCTCACTGACAAGCTACAGTATAAAAAGGTAAGCTCTCAATTAATGCCGGCTAAAATCTTTTTAGGCACAGGCCTGATCGGTAGGCTATAGGCTAACTTTTAGTGCAGTGGCCGTAACTATTATGGTTTTGAATTTGCATCAGAATCGTTTAATCCTTGTTCGGCTTGTTCGTGGGCAGCTAAAACTTTTTTGATATCATTATCAGCATAACGATAAGTTTTAATGGCTGGTTCAAGCTTTCTAAATGCAGCTAAAAATTGAGCTGATTTTTTTTGGGGATTTAAAAATCCTAATACGCCGATACAAACTGCAGAAAGAACTGAACATATCTTAGCGCAAACACTTCCCCCCAAATTACTTGCAGATAATGCCGAGGCAAGCACACCGATAGTTCCTATTGTCCAATGCACATATTGGTATTTTACGCTTAAGTCAAGCCATCTATCGGCTTTAATAGTTAGTTCGGATATAAGTTTCTTTTGATCTCCTTCTTCCAAACCGGCAAGATCAATTGCACCTTTGTACATCATGATGTATTGTTTAGAGAATTAAATATAATTATTTCTTCTTTTTCTCCCAACCGGATTCACAATGGCGCTGGATCCGATAGCTATGCACATGGCGCAGGACTGCAAGGCGCTGAATCCGATAGCTATCGGATGATGGGCAGGCATGTGCGTAAGCTTCCAGTGCCGGGCTGTTACTAAGCTTTTTATCATAACATCCCTTCATTCCGGCCAACGACTTGCTTCCAGCATTCGCTATTTATAATGGGCCGATATAAGTTTAGAATTTCAGTATATAAGTGATGCAGTGATACCTTATATACTTCTAATAGTCCGTTAGAACCTTAGAATGCGGTAATATAAGTATCATGGTGATGGCTCATATACTTCTAATAATCCTTTATAAATTTAGATTCCACTTCCTGGACTAAGAATTGGTTAGCGTAAGTAACTACGCCACTACGTTTTCCCTGACCTTACCCAAAAGACTCTGCAAGTGACGTTACCCGAAATCACGAAACAAAAATTTTATCCTGCTATTAAACGTGCAGAGGTTTCTACTGTCAGTGCTCTATAAAATCTGTATTATGGAAAAGCTATTTTCTTTTTGTTTAATAGTGTTCACCACTTTGTTGTTTGCATCCTGCGCTCCATCTGTGGTGGCAGTAAGACCAGGTCCTGTTACGGTGGTGCGGCCGCTTAGGCCTTCACCTGTGCATGTTTGGGTAGGAGGCAGTTATATATGGCGGGGCGGCCGTTACCAATATGTTGATGGCTATTGGGCTTTGCCAAGGCGTCACCGGCAAACCTATGTGGAAGGCTATTGGAAACCGGTAAGAAGAGGCTATGTGTGGGTGCCTGGTTACTGGAGATAATGAAAATATCAAAGTGACGCATTACTGCCAGGCGCTGAAATGAAGGTCAGGAGTGTGCTTTAATGTCAGATCGTAACCAGGTCGTTGTTGCAGCAACTATCTACCGCATAAAGCTGGTAACTAACCACAACGTATTTTGCTCAATACAAAGGTTCTGGAAGAAAGTTTACTCAACACAGTTCACTTCATCGTATTGAAAAACCAATACTTTCTTTATTGGACTGGTAGTATTGCAGTAATGCCTTTTTTAAACTATCGTCGTTTTCCATAAGCGTATAACAATCCTGTTTTACCTTCAATAGAAAATCATCAAAACTTATTAGCCCAGCTTTGTATTTTTTTGAAACTGCATATACATAATTTTTAAAGTTATCTTTAAAGGAAGCATTGCCCTGGGTATTAAGAAAGTGAAAGATGGCTTCAAAACAAAATGCCTCCAGAACGGTATAGTCTTTAGCAGATTGCAATTCTTTTTGCCCATTTATGCCTATACAGATATGCCATCCAACTGAAGTGTCAGCTTTATTTACCTTATCGCACATAAAAAAACGGGATGCTATCTTCAGCAGTTCTTTTACTGTGTATAACTCTTTTGATTTATTGCTATTGGTAAGAACCGTAAGGTAATAGTTGAATTTATCGCTGTTCTTTAAATAATTACAAAATTCATATTGAATAAGAGCCGTATCAGGGTAGAGCCTGCCGTATTTATTTAATGAATCCAGCCGGTTAAAAAGTATATATTCAAACCTGCCTTTGTATGTAACCAGGAAATGGTAAAAACTATCAGCCCTTTCAATAATTTCCGGCGAGATCGCATAGGAGCGTTTTCCATTGTAACTGGTTTCTTCAATATTTA
>CAZDHQ010000293.1:0-6076 GCA_964505135.1 uncultured Ferruginibacter sp. | reverse complement strand
ACCAAGGGCAAATCTTACCAGCAGGCGGTGAATGATGGTTATAAGCGTTCGATGGCTCCGGTTATTGATGCCCACGTTACTACCTTCTTAACTGCTGCTATTTTGTTCATCTTCGGTTTAGGCCCGGTATTAGGTTTTGCTACTACGCAAATGCTTGGTATCACTTTGTCCTTATTCTGCGGTATTCTTGTTTCAAGATTGATCACAGATTTCTGGACAAACAAAAACCGTCACTTCAATTACTTTACTGGTATTTCTAAAAAGATCTTTAAGCATGCCAGCTTTAAATTTATTGAGTACAGGAAAGTAGCTTATGGTATTTCAGTGGTGGTGCTGTTGTTAGGTATAGGCTCTTATTTTAATGGTTTCCACGAAGGGGTAGAATTTAAAGGCGGCCGTAGCTATACTGTAAAATTTGACAAAGCAGTTAAAAACGCTGATGTACAAGATGACTTGAAAGCCGCATTTGAAGGGGATTTTCCTTTGATAAAAACAGTAGGTGATAATAAGCATCTAAACATTACTACATCCTACAAAAAAGGTATTGATAATGCTGATGCTCAAGTACAGCAAAAACTGTTTGAAGGCCTGAAGAAAGCTTTACCGGCAAATCTTGCTTATGATGATTTTGCTAAGAACTATGTTCAAAGCTCTCAAACTGTTCAGCCAACCATTTCTGAAGACTTGAAGAAGGGTGCGATAAAAGCAACCATCTTCTCCATATTGATCATCTTCATCTATATCCTGCTTCGTTTCCGTGACTGGAGGTATTCATTGGGTACTATTGTAGCGTTACTGCATGACGTGTTTATTACTTTAGCGGTATTCTCTTTCTTAAAAAATATCGTTCCATTCCCGTTGGAAATTGACCAGCACTTTATCGCAGCGGTATTAACGGTGATTGGTTTTAGTATGAACGATACCGTGATTGTATTTGACCGTATCAGGGAATACAGCAAGGGCGGTTCTAAATTGTCTGAAAAAGGCAATATCATTAACCGTGCAATCAATGATACGCTGAGCCGTACCATCATGACATCATTAACAGTATTCCTCACCATTTTGATCCTGTTCATCTTTGGTGGTGAAGTAACAAGAGGTTTTGCTTTTGCAATGCTGATTGGTGTTATCACCGGTACTTACTCTTCTATCTTTGTGGCTGCGCCAATCTTGGTTGACCTTGCAAAAGACAAACCATTAGGTGAAGCAGAAATTGTAGATCACAAGCACACAACAACCAAACCTGCATTAGCCAAGAAAGCTTAATAAAGGTTTTTAATAAGGAAATCCGCTATGCAAAAACATAGCGGATTTTTTATTTCGGTTACCTTTGCCCGCAATGAAAAAAGCGCTGCTTCAGTTACATATTGCTGTGTTTCTCGCCGGCTTTACTGCTATATTGGGTAAGCTGATTCATTTGAATGAAGCGCTGCTGGTTTGGTATCGTTTATTCATCACCGTTGTTACGCTGACAGCCATTTTATTCTTCCGGAAAAAATTAGTGCTGATCCCAGCCAGGGAAATGAGTAAGATTTTCATTGTGGGCTGTATTGTGGCGCTGCACTGGGTTATGTTCTATGGCAGTGTAAAATATGGCAATGTATCTATCGCTGTAGTGTGTATTTCGGGAGCCGGTTTTTTTACAGCGATTTTTGACCCATTGCTTTCAAAAAGAAAAATAGTACTGGCGGAGGTGCTGTTAGGCGCTATCACCATCCTGGGCATTTACATCATTTTTGATTTTCATCCACAGTATAAGCTGGGCATTGTGTTTGGCGTTATTTCCACTATTCTCTATTCCCTGTTTTCCATCTTTAATAAAAAGCTGCTGCTGTGGCACAGCCCAGAAATTTTAACGCTTTACGAATTAGGAGGCGGCCTGCTCACACTTACGCTGATCGTTCCGTTTTACCTGCAAAGCTTTCCAGCCACCAGTTACCTGCCTACAGCAACGGACTGGGCCTGGTTGTTAGTACTTGGCTGGCTCTGTACCGTATTATCTTTTGACTTGCAATTAAAGGCACTAAAGAAGCTCACGCCATTTACCACCAACCTGGCCTATAACCTGGAGCCGGTATATGGAATTATTTTAGCGTTTATCTTTTTCAGCGAAAACAAGCGACTTAATATTAATTTTTATTTGGGTGTTTTGCTGATAATTATCGCTGTTTTGCTGCAGATGTACCGGGTTTGGAGCAGCCGCAAAAGGGTTTCAGTACAGGAAAACAGCCAAAAAGCTGAATTAAAAAGAAATCCTGTGCTGGAATAAAAAAAATTGCCAGTCGAACAGTGAAATCCAAAATCTTTGCATACCTTCGCCGTCCAAAATTTTAGCATTATGGCAAGAGTATGTCAGGTTACCGGAAAAAAGCCAATCACTGGAAATAAGGTGTCGCATTCTAATATCAAGACAAAACGCAGGTTTTTACCCAACTTGCAGACCAAGCGTTATTTCCTGGCTGAAGAAGACAGGTGGGTAATCCTTAAAGTTTCGTCTGAAGCTATTCGCACTATCAATAAAAAGGGATTGACTGCAGTTATTAAAGAATTAAGAGCTGCTGGCGAAAAAATCTAACACTAAGCATAACTATTTAATTATACTACAATGGCAAAGAAAGGTAACAGGGTGCAGGTGATTTTGGAATGCACTGAACATAAAAACAGTGGTGTAGCCGGTACCAGCCGCTATATTACTACCAAGAACAAAAAAAATACGCCTGAAAGGATTGAGTTGAAAAAGTACAACCCGATTCTGAAGAAAGTGACTGTTCATAAAGAAATCAAGTAATTAGCTAATGTGCTGATTAGCTAATTTGCTAATTGGAATAGCTTCAAATAATTATTCTCAACTTATTAATTTAATACCATGGCAAAAGCAGCTTCAAAGAACGCTAAAATTAAGGATGCCAAAGCTTCAGCAGAAGCAAAGAACTGGACTAAAGTAATCCGTGCAGTTCGCAGTGCTAAAACTGGCGCATATACCTTTAAAGAACAAATCGTTCACAAAGACAAAGTAAAAGATTTCTTAGCTCAATAATTGTAAGCATGAGCTTTAAATATATAGCTGCCCTGATTATATTGGGGCAGCTTTCTTAATTTTACCCCTATCCCCTAAAGGGGGATAAGGCACAAACAGCAGATCACATTTATTTCAAAAAATAATTTTCCCCTTTAGGGGACAGGGGTTATGGGAATCTTTGATAAACTATTTGGTAAAAAACAACAACAGGAAAGCCTGGAGCAGGGTTTACAAAAAACAAAGGAAGGCTTCTTTAGCAAGATAACCAAGGCTATTGCCGGCAAGAGTACAGTAGATGAAGAAGTGCTGGACAACCTGGAAGAAGCATTGGTAGGCGCTGATGTAGGCATTGAGACTACTGTTGCCATCATTGAACGTATTGAACAAAGGGTAGCCAAAGACAAATACCTGAACACGGCTGAATTAAATACTATACTTAAAAGTGAAGTAGAAAATGTACTGGTGGACTCACCGCAGGATACCAGCTATCAAAACTATGAACTGCCTGCAGGACATAAGCCCCATGTGATTTTAGTGGTGGGTGTGAACGGTGTTGGTAAAACAACCACTATTGGAAAATTGGCGCATAACTTTTCACTGGCTGGCAAATCTGTTTTATTAGGTGCTGCTGATACTTTCAGAGCAGCAGCAGTAGACCAGTTAACCATCTGGAGTGATCGAACAGGTGTACCGATTGTTAAAAAAGAAATGGGCAGTGATCCAGCATCTGTTGCATATGATACAGTAATAAGTGGTGTGTCAAGAAATGCTGATGTAATCATCATTGATACAGCGGGACGATTACACAACAAACTTCACCTGATGGATGAACTCAGCAAGATCAAAAGAGTTATACAAAAAGTGATACCGGAAGCGCCGCATGAAGTAATGCTGGTGCTGGACGGAAGTACAGGGCAAAATGCATTGGAGCAGGCAAAGCATTTTACGGCTGCTACTGATGTAAGCGCATTAACCATCACTAAACTGGATGGCACTGCAAAGGGCGGTGTAGTGCTTGCCATTGCACATCAATTTAAAATACCAGTGAAGTTTATTGGAGTGGGAGAAAAAGCTACTGATCTACTGGTGTTCAATAAGAAGGAATTTGTAGATGGATTGTTTGGTGGAGTGGTTTAGCCCCTATCCTCTAAAAGGGGAACAAGGCAAGTCTGATTAAAGCTCCTGGAATTTATTATTATATAGAAGATTTAATACATGATTAAGGTTGGAGAATATAATCGGTTGAAAGTACTGCGGATGGTAGATTTTGGTGCTTACCTGGATGATGGTGCCAATGGCATCCTATTGCCTAAACGCTTTGTTCCTGCTGGGCTTAAAGCTGAAGATGAAATTGATGTTTTTATTTATCATGATGGAGAAGATCGTTTGATAGCCACCACACAACGTCCCAAAGCAGTAGTAGGTGATATTGTAAGATTGAGAGCTGTTACCGTAACACCGCAGGGTGCATTTTTAGACATGGGCTTGATGAAGGATTTATTTGTACCCAAATCAAAACAGCAGGTAGGCATGAGGGTTAACGGTGAGTATGTGGTGAAGATTTATATTGATGAGCAAACAGGCCGATTGGCAGCAACAGAAAAAATAGAACCTTTTCTAAGCAATGAAAACCTAACCGTAAAAGAACTGCAGGAAGTAGACCTGGTTGTTTTTAGAAGAACGGATATTGGTTATGTGTGCATCATCAACAATATCCATACAGGCGTATTACATTTTAACGAGATATACAGGAACATACAGGTTGGCGATCGATTTAAAGGATTTATCAAAAAGATTTATCCTGAAAGTCCTGATAAAAAAGATCGTTTTAGAATTGATGTGGTTGCAGGAAAGCCCGGCTACCAGCGGGTTGAAGACGAGACAGATAAAATCATTCGCCTGCTGAAAGAAAACAATAACTATCTCCCCTATTATGATAAAAGCTCTCCGGAAGATATCTATGATTTTTTTGGGATGAGTAAAAAGACCTTTAAAATGGCGACAGGCAATTTATATAAGCAAAGAAAAATTGCTTTGGAAAAAACAGGCATTCGGTTGATTGCAGATTAATACTTAGTCTTTTAAAAAATCTCTCCACCAGTAGCCGGAGTTTTTAATTGTTCTAAGTTGTGTTTTAAAATCTGTATGCACTAAACCGAACCTGGTAGTAAAGCCTTCGCTCCATTCAAAATTATCCATCAGCGTCCAGGCAAAATATCCTTTCACATTCACACCTTCTTTTTTTGCTCTTAATACAGCTTTCAGGTGCTCCTCAAAATAAGCAATCCGCTCCTTGTCATCAATCACACCATTCTTTAATTCATCTTTATAACAGGCACCATTTTCCGTAATGATAATTTCCTTTACCGCTCCATAGAGCCAAACTTTTTTGATCACTTTATAAAAACTATCTGCGTCCACATCCCAACCCATGGCCGTATGGGGCGCTTTACGGGCTTTAGCTTTTACCTGAGATGCCTGCAGTAAGGGCACCAGTTTGTTATACCTGATCACCACCGGAAAATAATATTGAATACCGATGAAGTCAAAATCAAAATGAAGCCGCTCCGTATATTTCCATCCCTTATAAGTGATGTGTAATTTCTCCAGGAACCTGATAGATTCGTCCCTGGGATATCCCTTACCGATAGCAGGTTCTAAAAACAACCTGTTCATTAAAGTATCAATACGATTGGCCGCAGCAATATCTTCTTTCTTATCTGTAAAGGGAATGATTCTTGACATTGAAAAGGTGGTACCGATATGTGCAGCTTTCACCAGCTTTCTAATCAACCTTCCGCCTTCTGCCTGCGCCATGGCTGCATGATGTATGGCAGGTAAAAAATTATCCAAACCTGTTTTGCCCGGTGCATGTTTGCCCAGCATATAACCCAATGATGTAAATCCAAACGGTTCATTTAAAATAATCCAGTTCTTTACCTTTTCGCCATAAGCTTCTGCACAAACGGTAACAAATTTTGCTAACCATTTGGTAACAAGATAATTCGTCCAGCCGCCTTTCTTTTCGAGCTCATAAGGCAAATCCCAGTGATACAA
>CAZDHQ010000292.1:3742-6089 GCA_964505135.1 uncultured Ferruginibacter sp. | reverse complement strand
GGCTCGTAAACTATCGGCAGTCATTACCACACCATATAACTGTACTACGGAATCTCTGAATCCTTCAAACTGAGCTTTGGCGGCTAGTGGAAAAAGAAAAGCGGTAATAAAAATATAGTGTAAAATTTTTTTCATTGCTGATTAAAGAGCGTAAAGTTTGGTTTTCGATAATGATGAATGTACGGTATTATCCTTTGTTTGTTGTATACCGGCTAAACAATCGGTACAAAAATACAATACCCTTTCCATTTTCTTTAAATCATAAACAAAGTAAGGCTACCGATGGTTAATTTTGCCGGATAATTAGCTTTTTAACAAATAATTGAACCAATGACTAAAGACGATATCCTCAAAGCCCTGGGAAATGTGCAGGAGCCCGATTTAGGAAAAGACCTGGTTACGCTTAATATGGTAAAAGACATTGTTATTGATGGCAATAAAGTATCTTTTACTGTGGTATTAACCACACCAGCCTGTCCGCTAAAAGACATGATAATGAATGCCTGCATCAACGCAATTAAAATACTGGTAAATAAAGACGCAGCCGTTACAGTAAACTTTACCAGCAATACCACCAGCAATAGGCAGGATGCAAAAACATTACTCACTGGTGTAAAAAACATTATTACTGTAGTGAGTGGAAAGGGTGGTGTAGGTAAAAGTACAGTAGCAGCTAATCTTGCGCTGGCATTGAGCGAGGGTGGGGCAAATGTGGGATTAATGGACGCTGATATTTACGGACCCAGTCAGCATATCATGTTTGGTATAAGAGGTGAAAGACCGCTGATGAAAGAAGTAGATGGTAAAGGCATGATTGTTCCCATTGAAAAGTTTGGAATCAAAGTGATGAGTATTGGTTTATTGGTTGATGAAAAGCAGGCAGTAGTTTGGCGTGGCCCCATGGTGAGCAGCGCCATCAGGCAATTTGTAAGTGATGTAGACTGGGGGGAACTGGATTATTTAATCATTGATATGCCTCCAGGCACCGGTGATATTCATCTGACTATTGTGCAAACAGTTCCTGTAACAGGCGTGATAGTGGTGACTACACCTCAGTTGGTAGCATTAGCCGATGCAAAAAAAGGAATAGCGATGTTTGGGCAGGCACAGTTAAAAGTGCCCGTGATTGGATTGGTAGAAAACATGAGCTATTTTACTCCTGCAGAGCTACCTGAAAACAAGTATTACATATTCGGCAAAAACGGTGGTAAAAATTTGGCTGAAGAATTTGATATTCCTTTCCTGGGTCAAATACCCATTGTACAAAGCATAAGAGAAGGTGGAGATGCTGGGGTACCCCTAATGGTTAGTGAAGATGAAGTTACCAAGAAAGCCTTTTTTGAATTTGCCGGCAATGCAGCCCGTGGCATTGCAATGCGTAACGCAAACATGCCACCAACTAAGGTGCAGGAAGTGATCGCTTAAATATTGCAGTCACATAAATAATAAAAAAAATGCCGGGCAAAAACCCGGCATTTGCATTAGACTGATTGGATAGTCTTTTATTGCTTAATCAATTGTTTTACTATTTTACCTTCAGTTGTGTTGAACTGGATGATGTACATTCCTGCAGGCAATGAAGACAGATTGTTAATCGCTACATAGTTAGTGCCTTTTGTAAGCTGAACTGATTTAGCGCTTACTTCTTTACCTGACATATTCAGAACCTGTACATTTACTGTTTCATTCTTACTCCAGTCAAGGTTAATATTTACATAACTGGTGAACGGATTTGGTGAAGCAGTAAGGCCAGTAGCATTTGTTCTTAATCTTACAACTACAATCTTTGAAAGGCTTGCTTTTCCGTCAAAATCAATTTGTTTTAAACGATAGTACACTACGCTGCCAGTGAATGCTGAAATATTATCGTTAAGGCTATAGCTGTTTTCAATTTGTGATGTACCAGAACCTTCTACAGAACCTATTACAGTAAATGTTTTTCCATCAGCACTTCTTTCTACATCATAACGGCGGCAGTTAATTTCCATACTGGTTGTCCAGTTTAATTTAACTGTGTTAGATGAACCCAGGTTAGCAACAAAAGTTTTTAATGTTACAGGAAGTGGTCCACCCAGTGGCTCTAAAATAGCTGTACCATCATCAGTTGATTTTAAACCAGCATCAGAGTAACCGTTAATTCTTGCTACATTGATGATTGCAGGAACCATACCAGCACACGGTTTCACGGCTACCTGGTATTGAATTTCAAAACTTTCACCTGGAGCAAGAATACCACCGTGTATACTGTTAGCACCTGCACCAATACGGAAGGTAAGTGAATTGCTTGCAGTATTATAATCAGCAAAATCATCATTGCTATTATCTGTTACTGCTGCATTGGTCATGC
>CAZDHQ010000292.1:0-3732 GCA_964505135.1 uncultured Ferruginibacter sp. | reverse complement strand
AAGAAATAATTTTCATTGAACCCGGCACATAACTTACAGTAGAAGGAAGTGTATCAGTAATCACACATAAGTTAGCATTTCCTTTACCAGTATTTTGTCCTTTCAATGTATATGTCAATACCTCATTCTCCTCAGCTATATGGTTATTATTTGCATCAGTTACAAACTTATCAATGATAACAGTTGGGTCTTTTGATTTAATCTGGAAAGTAAAAAGACCAGGAAAGTATTGATCTGATTCTGTACCAAATTCCAGGGCTACTGTAGTATCGCCACCTTTGATACCAAATCCTTTACCTACATAAAACTGGTCAATATCAATACCCATTTGGTTGGTGTAGTTAGGAAATTTGTTGGTAACATGAACACCCGTATCGCTGATGGTACCATTCCATGGGTTATCTACTGCATTCAGGTCATTATAAAATTTGATTCCGTTGATCTTTAAATAATCTGCTTTAAGATTGGCATCACCTTCCCAAACCATTGCTCCCATTTTAGCATCCCTTAAGTCCATTGAACCTGATGGTACATCAAGACCATTTAATGTAACTGAAGAAACCTGTACCTGGCCACCGTTATATACCTGTTGAAAACCATCGTATACTCTGATGCTGTTATAAGGCATTGCATCATTTTCATATACCACTACAATGCACCATCCTGCATAGTTACCACCACTGCTTACAGAACCTACGGAAGCTGCTACATTGCCTGCTGTGTAAGAACCGCTGCCATGTGACTGAATGAAAGAAGTGATATCAGCATATGCCTGGTATTGATTGAATGTGCTTGTACCTGTACCCTGTGTATTCTTATCTAATTGAGAAGCTTTGTACTCAGTGTAGTTTCCTGTGTTACCAAATCTGATTTTTATTCTTCTGAAAGTATCAAGCGCTAAATCGAACTGCGATGTGCTAACTCTTGCACCCCAGTAAATGCGAGCCAGTTTAATCTTATTAGAACCGGCTGGTAAAACTAGGTCTGCAGTAGATGAGTTTCTTGTTCCGGCGCCTGCACCGGTATTACCATCAACATCCACGTATTGGATATTTGAGTTGTCATTACCGTAGGTACTGTTACCGTTGGCCCTGTTGTTATTCATCTTAGCTGTATCAGCAATGCCTCCGGTTTTTTCAATTTCAGTAAGGGTGTTACCAAAAAGGATAGTGCCACCTTTAATATTATCTGAAAACACTTTTGAATAGCTCCTGAATTGGGCAGATGCATTATTACCGAGGAGCATGGTAGCTATGATAATAGCAAATGCTTTTAAAGTGTTCAGGTGGGCTGTTGTGTAAAATTTAGTTTTCATTTTCTGGTACTTTAGGTAGATTAAAAGAATTTCAAAAATCTGTTATTGAAATTCATCTTTACTATTCCTAACACATGCCAGAAAATAAACTGCTTAAAATGAATGTGTTATGCAATCGAAACCAAAGGAATTTTTCCAAATACTGGATGGACTTATGTTTTTGAGAGATTTTAAAAAAATTCCAGATTCTGAACCAAATAAAAAACCAGCCATTCAGGGCTGGTTTTTATGTATAAGGTTTAGGGAATTAAAACGTTCGTTCTCTTGTGCTGGTTCTCTTTCTGCCTTCGTCACTTGGTCTTCTAAAACCACCGTCCGCTTCATTCATCCTTACTTGTCGGCCATTATATTTTTTCCCATCCAGGCTTTTAATCATCTTTCCTGCTACAGACTTATCAATTTCCACCCAGCTATTCATCTCCTTCATGTCTATTCTGCCAAGCACTTCCTTTTTCAGGTTGCTTTCGTCTAAAATAAATTGCAGGAAGCTTGCTTTAAAGAAACCGTCTTTTGTTCCAAGATTAATAAACAATCTTGTATAACCATTATCTCTTTGCCTGAAGTTATTGCCACTACGTTCCCTTCTACCACCATCACGGTTATGCGCATTATTGTCAAGCCTGTTATGTCTGTCAGGTCTTACCTGTGCATTTAGGTCCTCTGCGTTTTCGTAATACTTAAGCAGATGGTTGAATTCTAAAGCAGCAATGCGCTGCAAAATTTCTTCCTTGCTTACATGAGCAAACTTTTCGGTGAGGTCGCCAAGGTAGGTTTCATATTCACCGTGAGAAACATCTGCGTTCATTAGTTTATCCATGAAGTGAAAGAACTGCTTGCGGCAAACATCTTTTCCACTTGGCGCATCCATCTTATGAAACTGGGAATTGATCATTTTTTCAAGCGACCTGATCTTGTACGCCTCCCTGCTATGGCAGATGGAAATACAAATTCCGCTTTTACCAGCTCTTGCTGTACGGCCGCTTCTGTGCGTATAAACTTCTATATCGTCAGGCAACTCATAGTTGATTACATGGGTGATACCATCCACATCTATGCCTCTTGCAGCCACATCAGTGGCAATCAATAGTTGTAAATGCTTTTGCCTGAATCTCCCCATCACCTTATCTCTCTGCTGCTGGGTAAGATCGCCATGCAATGCTTCAATATCGTATCCTTCCTGGACCAATCTTTCTGCAATGTCCTGTGCATCTGCCTTGGTACGGGTGAAGATGATACCGTACATGCCAGGATTGAAATCAATGTAACGCTTCAATGCTTCGTAACGATGATGTGCTGCAACAATAATATACTGGTGATCAATATTGGCATTTCCGCTGTTCTTTTTACCAATGGTAATTTCCTTTGGCTGCGTCATAAAGTTTTTGGCAATAGCCCTCACTTCAGGTGGCATAGTGGCGCTAAAGAGCCAAATACTTTCCCTGTTTACAGTATTCTTTAATACAAAATCAATATCATCTCTAAAGCCCATGTTCAGCATTTCATCTGCTTCATCCAATACCACGTATTTTACTTTTTGCAGGTCAATGGCTTTTCTTTCGATCAGGTCAATCAACCTACCTGGAGTTGCTACCACAATGTGAACACCTTTTTTAAGGTTACGCATCTGCATAGTGATGGAAGCGCCACCATAAACGGCTTCCGTAAAAATACCTTTGCTGTATTTGGAAAAAACAGCCAGGTCATTGGTGATCTGTAAACACAATTCCCTTGTTGGGCAAACGATCAATGCCTGAGGATGACGTTCTGCTTTATTGATCAGGTTCAATAAAGGCAAACCGAATGCCGCTGTTTTACCAGTACCTGTTTGAGCCAGGCCAACAAAGTCTGTGGTTCCGGCTAATAAAATCGGGATGGCTTGTTCCTGGATGGGTGTGGGATTCTCAAATCCTAACTCGGTAATAGATTGTAATAATTGTTCATTTAAGCCTAAGGCTTCAAATCCATTCATGTAATTTTCTTTTTATTTACATGATATGCTATGGTCTGTTGCTGTACTACTTAAAAACTATGTAAGAGAAAGTAAAAACTAAATTCAACAGTCTGCGGGCACCTCATGTAATTCACGTTAATAATAAAACCGGCGCAAAAGTATGCTTTTTTATTGTGATAACCACCATTGATGTTGATCATACTGTTAATCTACTATTAACATAGCTATTTATAATACAAGCAGCAGCAGTTCGTTAATTATAAAGTTTCATAATAATAAATATCTAGCGTCTTAAACCATTTGCCTTTATACCGGTCTGTTAACGGCTGCAATTACTTATACTATGCAAAAAATTATCTACTGCTTATTATTTGTTTTTACTTTAAACACTGCCAAGTCTCAGGATTCTATTAAGTCAAAGGATCTTGCTATTGATTCTGCCGCTATTTTAAAAGACTTATTGGAT
>CAZDHQ010000291.1:0-6120 GCA_964505135.1 uncultured Ferruginibacter sp. | reverse complement strand
GAACCAACTTTTCTTTTTGCAGGAATAGGTTCCAATGCATACGCACCCTTGCCGTGTATCTTACTTTTCTTATTCTGAATTTTAAAGTAGAGTGGAAATATTTTTTTCATATTGATGCCAAAAATAAAATACCCGGCTTTAAACCGGGCATTTATTTTAATGAAGTAGTTGAGCCAATTTTCTTTCCAGCGCAGGGCCTCTCAAATTTTTTGCGATGATCTTACCATCAGGCCCGATTAAGAAATTTTGTGGAATGCTTTGTATACCAAACTGTGTAGCCACCGAATTAGCCCAGCCCTGCAAATCACTCACATGAGCCCAGGTAAGCCCATCCATATTAATTGCGTCTATCCATGCCTGTTTGGCTTTATCCAATGATACGCCCAATACGGTAAAGTTTTTGTCTTTATAACGCTGGTAATTGGCAACCACGTTTGGATTTTCCTGGCGGCATGGCCTGCACCAGCTTGCCCAGAAATCGATTAACACATACTTTCCTCTTAAAGAAGAAAGGGATACAGGTTTACCTGTTGTATCATTCTGTGTAAAGTCAGGAAACTCAGTTCCAATGGCATTCCTTTTAGCATCTGCAATTACCTGTGTTAAGTAAACGCCCATGCTGGTAGCCTTTGCCTGCTCACTAAGCAGGTTATACAACGGTTCCACCTCAGCAGGATTATCAGACAACTGGCTGTAGCGAATAGCTGCCAATGGTGATATGTAAGAACCCGGGTTTTGTTTCACAAAATTTTCTGTTGCTACCAATGCGTTGGCAACTGCCGCTGAATCATATACTGGATTTTCACTGAAGAGCGCCTGGTAAGGGGCCATCTGCTGGTTAAACTTTACAAAATCATTATGGGATGCAGACCCAGTTACAACAGACTGATCAATGGTGGCACTTTCACCATCCACCTTTACATTGCTGTTATCCAAAAACAAAGTAATAAATGGTGGCTTTTTATTGAAAAGAATGATTTTAAAATCTGGTATTTCCACTTTGCCTTTGAAAGAATATTTGCCTCCTTTAATAGTGGTTTCCTGTTCCGGTGCGCCTGTTTGACCGTTTAATAATGATACCGGAGTACCATCTGGAAATCCTTTAGCAGTTCCATCAATGGTAAAACCATCTGCAGTTACTGTGGTGGCGGCAGTTGTTTTTACAGCCTTCGATTTTGCAACCGGCTTTTTTTTCTGTGCAAAAGCAACACATGGTAACAACAATGCTATGAGAAGAAATCGCTTCATAATTATTTTTTAATGAACTGCAATTTAAAATCTTTTGCAGACATGTGCTATCCCAGCACATTATTTAAGAATTCTTTTGTGGTTGTGGCTACATCTGCACTGTTTTCCAACGCTTTAATATAGGCGCTGCCAATGATTGCACCATTGGCATTTTCACATGCTGCATCAAGTGTCTTTTTATCCTTGATACCAAAACCAACCAGCACGGGGTTTTTCAGCTCCAGCGATTTCAGCTTTTTTAAATAGCTGCTCACATCCGTCATATTTTTATCAGAACCGGTAGTAGAAGAAGAAGACACAGCGTATAAAAAACCAGAACTTAATGAATCAATTTTTTTAATCCGTTCTACACTTGTTTCCGGCGTTACTAAAAAGATAAAATCCAGTTCATATTGCTTGATGATCGCACCATATTCTGTTTCAAATTCATACTCAGGCAAATCAGGCAAAATCAATCCATCAATTCCTACCGCTTTTGCATCTGCACAAAATTTTTCAAATCCATATTGCAAAACGGGGTTCATGTATCCCATCAATATCACCGGCAAATGAATCTCCTTTCTGCAATCTTTTAACTGTTTAAATAATGTTTCGATTGACATACCATTTGCTAAGGCAATGGTACTGCTGTGCTGGATCACCGGGCCATCTGCCAAAGGATCGCTGTAGGGCATTCCCAATTCAATTAAATCTGCACCGTTCTGCTGCAAGGATTTCATTACTTCGATTGTGCTATTAAGTTTGGGAAAACCTGCAGTGCAGTAGACGTTTAGGATTCGTTTAGATTTTTTGTTGAATAGATTTTTGATTCTGCTCATCGAGTGATGGTTCGTTCTTTTTTTTAAAACAATTACTTTTAATTATACAGTTCTTTATTTGTTTACCTCTCTGCTCTTTTACCTCACCCCCAACCCCTCTCCTTAAGGAGAGGGGCTAGTGTAGGCCCCTATTAGTTTTTACCCAGTGTTTTATTTCTTCCAAAACAACTGATATATTCTTTTCAATTTGATTATTGGTAAAACGCAGCACATCAATATTACATTCTTTTAATCTTGCTGTTCTGGCATTATCATATTCTTGTCTGCCTTTATCATTGTGAACAGCCCCGTCTGCCTCAATTACTAACTTGATTTCATGACAATAGAAATCCAATACATAATCTTCAAACGCATGCTGTCTTCTAAACTTTAGATTAAGTAGCTTCCTGTTTCGCAGGTTTACCCATAAAAGATCTTCTGCGTCTGTTTGACTTTTTCTCAATTGCCTCGCAATATTATACACAGATGGATTAGCATATTGATGTAGCTTATCGTTATGGTCAGCCATGTGTAAATTTTATTTGATGACTTCTTTTGTTATTTGCACCATACCGATTACTTACCTCAACAATTCCCTCCCCTAAAGGAGAGGGAATTGTTGCGTCCGTGAACTCCTTCTGGCCCCTCTCCTCAAGGAGAGGGGTTGGGGTGAGGTAAACTGAAAAACATTTCGCAAAAACATTAACTCAATAACAACATATCTAAAAAATACCCTCACAAATACTTCATATAAGTTCCCAAATCCTTATCTCCCCTCCCACTCAAACAAATCACCACATTATCGTCAGCAGCAAATTTTCTTTTTTCCAAAATTGCAAAAGCATGTGCTGACTCCAAAGCAGGAATAATCCCTTCTGTTTTGCTCACCATAAATCCTGCAGCAAGAGCTTCATCATCTGTCGCACTCATAAAAATACCACGGCCACTCGTAAACAAATGTGCATGCAATGGTCCTACACCAGGATAATCCAATCCAGCTGAAATGCTGTGTGGCTCTACCACCTGGCCATCCGCTGTTTGCATCAACAAGCTTTTACTGCCGTGCAAAATACCCGGCTTACCAAGCTGTGTTGTGGCTGCACTCATGC
This sequence comes from uncultured Ferruginibacter sp., assembly GCA_964505135.1. Classification (GTDB taxonomy): domain Bacteria; phylum Bacteroidota; class Bacteroidia; order Chitinophagales; family Chitinophagaceae; genus Ferruginibacter. The sequence continues at coordinate 2,966 of CAZDHQ010000291.1, read as the reverse complement.
CGCTGTCTATTCCATGCCCTGCTGCTTCCACCGCAATAATTTGTACAGACGCATCATCCAAAAAATGATAAAATGCACCTGCCGCATTGCTACCACCACCAACGCAAGCTATCACGTACTGCGGTAGTTCACTGCCGGTTTTTTCCATCAACTGGCTTTTTATTTCTTTACTGATTACACTTTGGAATTTTGCCACCATATCAGGATAAGGATGCGGACCAACCACGCTACCAATAATATAATGTGTATCCACGGGATTGTTAATCCAGTCACGGATCGCTTCATTGGTGGCATCTTTCAGCGTCTTGCTGCCACTGGTTGCTGGAATCACCGTTGCACCCAGCATCTTCATCCTGGCTACATTCGGTGCCTGGCGCTCAATATCTTTTTCACCCATGTATACAATGCACTCCATGCCTTTCAATGCACAAACCGTAGCCGTTGCTACACCATGCTGACCTGCACCTGTTTCTGCAATGATCCTTTTTTTACCAAGCTTTCTTGCCAATAAAATCTGCCCAATGGTATTATTGATTTTATGTGCACCCGTGTGACACAAATCTTCCCTTTTAAGATAAATATTGGTATTGTATTTATCGCTCAGGCGCTGTGCATAAAACAACGGTGTTGGCCTGCCGACATAATCCGTAAGCAACTGATCAAATTCCTCTTTGAAAGAAGGCTCGTTCATGATCTGCAGATACTTTTCCTGCAGCTCCTTCACATTAGGATATAGCATTTCAGGAATATATGCTCCACCAAACTGGCCATAGTAGCCGTATTCGTTAACTGCGAAATTATTTTTTTCTGTTACCATCATTTGTAATTCTATTTAACATCGTTGTGTCACTCACTTGTGCCGCATATTAATAAGCATCTTCCCCTCATTTTAGTGTTAAATATCGCCCCTACAGGGCTCCAATCACACTTACATCAATATGCTACCAAAATGTCGCCCCGCTGGGGCTTTCAAAGTCATTCTAATTACTATTTATAAATCACTATTAAAGCGCAGATCATTGAACAGTCATCTTACTGTTCAGGCCGCTAATAGCGTCCCGACCCTACGTGATGATCAATTCTAAGAACTTTAAATCCATCCATCTTCCGAACTTCCAACCTACTTCTTTAAAATGTGCTACTTCCACAAACCCAAACTTTTCATGCAATGCAATACTTGCTTGATTCTCCGCCTCTATACCAGCTACCATTGCGTGGAGGCCTATTTGCTTTGCCGCTTCAATCAATGGTGGTATCAATAATTTGCCAACACCACGGCCACGGCTATCCGAAGCAACATATACAGAATTCTCTACTGTTTTTTTATATCCTAGCCATGGTCTGAATGATCCAAAACTGCTAAAGCCAAGCATCTTCTCCCCCTCCACCGCTACAAATATTGGGAAGCCCTCTTGCTGTCTTTGCTCAAACCACTCTTTCCGCATTTCCAGTGTATGAGGTTCATAATGCCAAACAGCCGTGGTATTTAAAATGATCTCGTTATAAATCTCCAGCATTGCTGGTACATCATTGGCCGTTGCGTTTCTTATCTCAATCATTATAGTATTGCCGGTAACACGGGAAGTCGTTAAGATTCTTAATTATAGCCCTCTAGTCTATTTGTAATTATATTATTTTGAATGTCTGTTGTTATCATTAATTCTCCATTGCTTCCCGTCTCTCCGTCTTCCCGGCTAAGCTAAATCAGCGATAAATTTTTTTATCATCTCCATATTCTTCACACCGGGCGCTACTTCAAATTTACTGTTGATATCAATTGCAAATAAAGCTTTCGCTTCCGGTTGCTGTCTAAATTGTTTAAGCCTTTCTACATCATTCGGTTCAATGCCGCCGCTTAAAAAATAAGGCTTGCCTACCTGTACCTCTTTCAATTTATCCCAGTTAAATTTCTTTCCTGTTCCTCCATACCCGGCACCCTCTGTATCAAACAAAAACATATCACACACATCCATATAGTCTTTTATTCTCCAGCCGATATTATCATTCTCACTAACTCTAAAAGCTTTCACCACTGAAATATAGTCTGCGATCTTCTCACAATATTTGGGTGATTCGTCACCATGCAACTGCACCATGTGTAACCTGCACTCATCCACCATTTGCAGCACATCTTCCACCGACGCATTTACAAACACTCCAACCTTATTAATGTTGTTTTCCTTTTTAATTTGGCTTGTCGTCATGTGCCGCAGCACATAGCGCTGCGATTTGGGATAGAAGATCAATCCGCCAAAAGTAGCACCGATATGGTGCAGTTTGTTGAACTGTTCCTCCTGTGTAATACCGCAAACTTTTACTCTCATAGATGCCCTCCTGCCTTCCCGGTGTTCACCGGGAGAGATTTAGCTTTTAATTCTTTTACAAACTCAGCAAAAGCAATCGTTGGATCTGGCTGTTTCATAAAGTTTTCGCCAATCAAAAAACCATTAAACCCTGCATCTCTTAAGGTACAAATTGTATCAACAGCATGTATGCCGCTCTCTGCAATTTTTATTTTACTAGCAGGAATTCTTTTACTCAATTCAATGGAACGCTGGATATCCACGGTAAATGTTTTTAAATCCCTGTTGTTCACGCCCACCAATTCTGTCTCATCGCAAATATGCTGTAATTCGTCTTCTGTATGAATTTCCAATAAAACTTCCAGCCCGGTTTGCCTTGCAAAGCTGGCCAGCTCTTTTACCCGCTGTGGACTTAAACAGGCTGCTATCAATAAAATCACATCAGCTCCCATTGCTTTGGCTTCCAGGATTTGATATTCATCAATCATAAAGTCTTTACGAAGAATAGGAATATCGTTTACCCTTGCCCGTTGTAAATCTGCTGCGGTACCGCCAAAGAATTTTGTATCCGTCAACACTGATAACCCACTTGCTCCATATTTTGTATAAGCGCCTGTCACATCCTCTACACTTACTTTATCATTGATGATTCCCTTAGAAGGT
>CAZDHQ010000290.1:0-6145 GCA_964505135.1 uncultured Ferruginibacter sp. | reverse complement strand
CGGTTTGCAGCGTTGTAATTACGTCCTGGCATTAGCATCCCAAAGGGATATTCAATGAACTAGCATAACTAATCAGCAATTGATGTCTATAATTCTATTTGAACTTTTGTACCTGGAGGTATCTCGGCCTTCTTGCTCTTGTCTATTGTATTTTCCAAAATACAACTCCAAACATCTCTCGGATATACTGTTTTTTCAGAAACATAGTACTGATGTTTTCCCATACCATGCGGTCTAATATAAAAGATTAAATTCTCGTATCGTAATTTTCCTCCTAGTCTCGGAGAATACTCATCATTCAAAAAATCGATAATAAATATTCTTCCATTTGACGTTTGAAAAGAATCAAGAACGATCGCTTCACTCATAAACTTGTTTTTGATTATTTTAATTGCGCTATTTTGGCTTCAAGATCTGCTATAGCTCTTTTCCCCCAAAAATGTGCTGCATTCCTAAGTTCCTGCATAGCTGCATTTGACCATTGTTCCGCTTTTCCTATTCTTAACAATTCTATTTGGGCTTCAAATTCTAGCTGGTTCAGATTTTGTTCGACGAACTTAATTCCAAACCTTTTTGTTTGCTGATAATGAATCGCTTCTTCAATTAATTGAATTCGACTGTTTTTGGACAACAAGATATCGCCGGTTTGACTACCATAAGGATTATAATCAGCCTGCTTTCCCATCCTTTTTAGGTACACCAACTCTTCTGCATTTGCCAGCTTGACTGGAACTCTATCCTTTCTTAAAAGATTTAGGTAAGAATTACCACGTGCGAATGGATTTGAAGCACCTAACGCTTTTCCCAAAAGAAGAGACCCCGCTAAGTCTTCATATGTGTTAACATCCTTCCAAGGCTCTCTATTCCACCAATTGATCAAACTAATAAAACCAGAGAAAGCCTTTGATCTGTTTTCAGCTCTACCATTTGCCGTAAAAACATTACCAATAGTACGAATGTTAGCTGGTAACTCTTCGACTGAAGTGACAGCTTGATTCCATCCGCTTACAACAGAATTCATCGTGAAAATGCCAGCTTTATTTCGAAAATCAGTCCAATTAGAGTTTTTATAACTTTCTTTAGAAAGTTTTAATATTGATAAACCACCAGGGTTGGACGAATCGCCTAAAGCATCTAGATATTTAATTGGATTATTCATAAAAACAGAATAATCACTTATGCCTATCATTGGTTTCGGATCCAAATTCCACCTCCTTCCAATCCTACTATCATACTCCCAAAATAGCGCAGTAGTAGTGTTAGGCGCTATCTCCGGAGTCTTCTCTTGTCCATTAATAGAATAACGATAAGAACCAGTAACAACCTGGAATGTACGTCCTGGCATTAGCATCCCAAAGGGATATTCAAACAGCTAATTTGATTAATTTTTTTATAGACTTTGTTAATAGCAAAGTTATTTTATCCTTTTCTGACGCAATCATCACTGAAAAATGGTCTATTTTGATACTTTAAAATTTCGGTATCCTACAAGATAAGCGTTCTTTATACAAAGCAAATTTTTCCCAAGTTAGATATCTAAATCCTATTTGAGGTTTGTTCATTTTGATATAGTCTATGATAAAAGCTTTTTGCGCTTTCATAAAATCACAGACCGAGAGCTTCTTTGTTTTTAGAGCTGAAGAAAGATCCCTTAAACTTAACACTAAGGAATCATTGGATTTAATTTGGATAAGTTCAAGCACCCTGCTGCCACTATTGACATCATAAGAAAAGGGATAGCTTCCTCCCACTGAAAAAATAAACATACCCGAATCGTTATTGGCGAAGCATAAAGAATTAAATGTAGTATCCTTTCCTAAAAAAATTGAAGACTTAGAAGAATTTACAACAATGATGTTTAAAGAACCTAAAATATCATCGTGTTTTTCAATTTTAATTTTTACTACTACAGAATCATTACTGACCACAAATTCCTGCCCATTAACATTGATCTCAAATGCTAAAAAAAGAATAACAAAATATATCTTAAACATACTATCTAATTTATAATTATTGAGTAGGTATCATTTCCTTTTGCTGTTTTATTAGCGCCGCTATTAAGTTCGTCAGCCTCTGAATTTTTATTTCCAGGCCTTAAAAAACCGCCGTTAGAAAAGTCAGCAATTGCTTGCTTATGTGCGTCTTGATAGGAAGCACCCATAACTCTATATAAATTTTCACTTAGCTCATGGAAAACTACCTTTGATCTTGTATGATTTATAATAGTTCCTTGACCCGTACTAATCGTTTGCAAAAAATCACCTGGTGCCACTCTGATTACTCCATCATACTTCCTTGTGTATTTTAATCCTGCAAACAAAAATGTTTTGTTCGGCACCTGCTGAATGTTACCCAAGTTTGAGGCTTCATCTCCCCGCAAGGTAAAGGATAAGTTCTCAAACGTTTCATAATAAGCCAAGCCTCCGTTAGGATTGCTTGTTGAAGGAGTTTTTTCGGTAACCACGTTGCCTTTTACAAAGTTAGGATCCACAGACAAGTCCATATCATGGTTGTTAGTAGCTCCTGTCGTTAAATCAATAGTCTGATACTGCCTACGCAAAGTAGGTGAATAGAAGAAATTTTTACTATTATTGATTGCATTGTAAAGAAGTCGAAGCCCTTTATCTCTTATCATTGCTTTTTGTAACGATACTTCTTCGCCATTAACCGTAATAGATTTATTCAATGTGACATCGACATCGCCTGGCTTTGGAAAGTTTATAAAACCAACATTTGAGGGATCAACAATTGAAGATAGATCGTCTCTTGATTCTACTGAGCTTGCTCTGATTGAGAGTGTATCACCAAAATAATCCTTGTACGAGATTGGATTTGATCCAAAGCAGTTATAAGAGCTTAAAGATGTATTTGGCCTGGGATCTGTATTCCACCTCCTCCCAATCCGGCTATCGTACTCCCAATAAAGCGCAGTAGTAGTGTTAGGCGCAATCTCCGGAGTCTTCTCTTGTCCATTAATAGAATAACGATAAGAACCAGTACCAGACTGGAATGTGCGCCCCGGCATTAGCATCCCAAAGGGATATTCAAAGAGCTAGCAACATAGATCTGCCTTTTTACTCGGCCCACCTGTATGTAAAAGTGTGCCGGAAATTAAACAGTCTACAACGGTTTTTAATAGATATATAGCTCAATTGTTTCCAAATAAATAAACAAAGACTTATTGCGGTAAACTAGGAAAATTATGGCAAATCTGTTAACCAGTTTCTGGGCTCTTATTAAAAGGCTTTGCAGTTTTTTGTAATTGCTTAATCTTTTCGATTATGTTGGTTACCGATAAATCTGATCCAAATAACTCAAACTTCAATTCCTCTGAATTTTCAGCATAAAAAAATATGTCTTTTAATAAAAAAGAATTATTCTCTAATGTAATGATTATCCGCATTTGCGTGTCTCTATACATTTCATATAATCTAAACGTCCTTATCTTGGGAAAGGACTCCATTCTTATTTCAAAAAAGCCAATATTGAGCAAATCTTTCAACATAATTATCTACTTTGTAAAAGTAAGTGATACAAAATTATAGTTTCCTGAAGACCCCTCTTTTGTATGTATCACCACATTCTTGTATCCTAATTTTTGTGCATTTTCTCCGGTAAAAGTTTTAAAAGCTGCTTCTTCTGGCGTCAATCCAGCTTTTATAGCTTTATTAAATGCCCGTAGATTAGAACCTAGACTTCCTGCTGACCAAGTGCCATTTATTCCTTGGACGTTCCCTTTAGACTCAGCATGCTTCACAAGTGCATTAAAAATTTCTGGTCCCTTTCCAGCGTATTCTGTTTCTGTTGTTTTTATATAAAGATTTAGGTTTCCCCCAGAATTAGAAACTGTTCCCACAAGCGCATTTTTGCTATCTCTGATTTCGCTTTCCCCTAAAATCTCATAGAATTTATCTGAGACCTTAATTGGAGCTAAAGATTTAGCATTAGGGTTAGTCACTCCCTGGTTAAAAATGACTTTCCCTTCAGCAGCAATATTTGAAATATTATTTTTAAGAACCAATCCAATTGATGATTCTTCTCCTTGAATAGCAATTGTAGAGCTAGAGGTGGGTGTACCCTTTGGACCAGAAACAAGTGAATTTTGCAACTCAATATGCCCCCAAAGAAGCATTGCATTATTTCCGGCTCTTTCACAGAATTCTTTTACATCTTTTGACTGTTGCGGAGTGAGTTGCGGTCCTTGACCATTTTTCCATATAGATACACGTTGATTCCACCAATGGGTGGGGTCTTGAAAGTATTGTTTTATTTTTGTCCAGGCTTCCAAACCATCTAAATCAATGGCACGAATTGGAATGTTACTTGCGAATTGATATGGCGTTAGCTCCGGATACTTACTTGTGATAGGATCAGTAGATAAAAATCTTCCAATCCTCGGATCATAAATCCTCATACCATAATCCTGCTGCCCACCCTCTACATTCTTCACATCATTGTCATTCTCCTTACCATTAAAACCATACCTGTAGCTGCTTCCAGCAGTGTACTTCCTGCCCGGCATTAGCATCCCAAAGGGATATTCAATGAACTAGAACAGTTTGCAAGATGATTCTATGTAACGAATCAATAACTGATATGGTATAATTCTACCCGTACTTTGATACATAATAGTATGTTGGCTATCTTGATTTTGTCTATTGAATTTTTCAACCTGTGATAATTACTTAGACAATCATTTCATTTCTGAATGATACCGTCTTTATATTTTTCTCTACGGACTATTTTTCCTCCCTTATCGTAAAAAAGCCAGGTTCCAGAACGCAAAGGCTGATAAAATTCGTAAACTTGAATTGTTTGCCTTCCTTTGGTTCCGTCGATTCGATTAATATACTTTTTAAGTAAATCTAAAGAATTAATATAGTCTCCTTCCTCTATTTTGTGTTTGTTTTTAAAACACTCTAAGTGCATTTTTCCTCTACAATCAAATAAAGTTATCTTCAACACTTTTCCATCTTCAGTTGTTTTTACAAGTGTATCAATGCATCCTTCCTTTTGAGGTGTAAACGAAAAATCATACTCGCTTATATAAATCCTTATTCTAGAGTTCATAAAACTGCTACCTATTGCTAATAAGCAAGCGAGAAAAAAAATGTGTCTTATCTTCATGATCAATTATTTAATTGTCGTTGTTGTGATTTTATAGTCAGCCGTCATACCAGCCCCTTCTTTACCAAGTTTCGGAATAATTTTGGAAGCATCTAATCCTTTTTCAACTAATAAGCTTTTTATTTTATTTGCCCTTGCTAGAGCCAAATCGCCCAAAGTTTTATATCCGTTAATCCTGGCTAGCAGAGGAGCTTTGTCTGAAAATTTCTCTCCTCCAACGCCTTCAAAATTGCCAAAAATTTCGATCTTATAGTCCGATTTACCTTTTACCGCTTCTACAATATCAGCTATCTCTTGCTTATAGCCATCATATTGTGTTGAAGCCGTACAAGCCCAAAAGTTTATAGTACTACTAAATGAAAAAGTTGAGGTTTCTTTAATTGGTAAAGGCTTAGTATCAACTTTTGGTGCTGTTACTTTAGGCTTAACCGGAATGGGTTTTGTAATGTTTTTGCTACTATATTCTGTTAAACTATAATCTTTACTATTATAATTACTTTTTTCCGATTCTAAGTTCTCTCCTTCATCTCCACCCTTTTCATCACCACCACCAAAACCAACTAACCATTCTTCCTGTTTCTTTGGCTCTATTAATTGTTTTGTTGCCTTTTCAACAATATTTCTTTGTTGTTTATTTAAACTGGATTGATGAGTATAGGAAGTAGCTCCGTTGAATGAGACGTTTCGCACTAAGACGTTTTGCATGGCAACATATGACCCATCATCTTTTTGTAACTGCATATTTATTCGTTGACCATTTTGCTTCTTGGTTAGAATTACTATTGTTGTTTCAGAAGGCTTAGAATTTTTATCATAGTAGTTGGTTACAACGTATTCTTCAAGCCCATCTAAATCTATCGCAACGATTGGCATATTGCCAGCAAACTGGTACGGTGTATACCAAGGATATGAATTTGTCAACGGATCAACAGACAAAAACTTGCCCAAGCGTGGATCATAAGCTCGGAAGCCATAATCATACTGTGTGCCGTCACCTTTAACATCATTATCATTCAGC
>CAZDHQ010000289.1:0-6172 GCA_964505135.1 uncultured Ferruginibacter sp. | reverse complement strand
TAAAGAAAGAAGCGAAACAATTTTTATCTGCATCCGTAAAGCACCTGGGTGATGAAACTGTAAAAACAAAAGTATTGGAAGATGATGATACAGAAAATGCCATCATTCATTACAGTGTGCAGCACAAAGCAGATCTGATCATCATGGGGTCACACAGTCACAAAGGACTGAGCAAAATATTTGCAACAGATACCGCAGCACATGTTTTAAAACATTCACCCATTCCGTTGCTTATTATCCCTACTGCTAATAAATAATTACTGGCTGCAGCCACAGCGAACGAAAGCTAAAAGAAAACGCATTACCCTTTCCTGAATTTCCTGTAAAAAAACAGGCCGGGAAGCATTGGCAGCCAGAAGGATAAAAACCGGTACAGCAGGGTAACAATAATTGCGGTAGCTACAGGAACGCCCAGGGCTGTGAAGAAAAAGCTCATACTGCTTTCATAAAGAATCAGTGATCCCGGCAAAAAGGGTATCAATGAAATCACTTTTGTGCTTATCAATGCAAGCAGGATAAAGAAAAAAGAAATGCTGGTTCCAAGCCCGGAGAAGAATGCATACAGTGTAGCACTGTCTGCAGCAGCCAATAGCAGTTGAAATAAAAATGCAGCCAGCACCTTTTTTCTATTGTCTTTTAGCAGTTTGCCCATTTTACCATTTGCAGTAGACAACTGTTGGTAATGCTTTTTACTGCTCATGCGGTCTACCCGTTTCTTAATAAACCTGGTATTTTTAAGTTTATCATACAGCCGCCTCAAGAATTTTCCTTTCTGTGCAAGCGTAACAAAAACGCCCAACAAAAAATAAACCAGCAACCCTGCCAGCAGCGTTATAATAAAAATATGCGGCACACTGTAAACCGTTAAAGATGCCAGCAGCAATAAGATCATTATTGCTTCCATGGCCGCATAAAAAATCAGCAATTCTACCAGTATAAGCAGTATAATGGAATCCGCTGCCAGGCCGTACCGGCTAAAAAAGCTAAAGAAGAATGTATTGCCACTTAAGCCTGCACTTGGCACCAACTGATTAAAAAACAAAGAAGTGACAGACGCTTTAATCAGCTCTTTTAAAGGAGGTATTTTTACCGGCCTGAATAGTTTTAATAAAAGCCGGTAAATAGAAGCACTGGAGTAATACGTGATAAATTGAGCAAAAAAGGCAAGGCCAAGCCAATACACATTTATTTTTTCAAGCAGGGACACATCCTTTTTAATTTCAGCAAAATAGTAAATTACCAGTACCAGTATAACCAGGAAAAAAATAAAAGATACTATCCAGCTCTTACTGTGTAGTTCTTCATCCGGTGGAGATGTTTCTCCCTCAATCTGCTGCACCATAAGAATTTTACTTGCACTTCAAAATTAGCATCAATACTTACCTGCAACAATCTTATTCGCCGACTGTATTTGCCTGCTGAACGAATGTACTGCAGTACTACTGCTGGCAATTGCTAACTTTAAAAGCAGGCTATCAGCATTGCAGGATGATGATTACCATTACTCATCTTTCCTTTTAGCAAATCAAAATATTTATGATGAAAAATACAACTGTATCAGCAAAATTAGCCCTGGTAGATACAAGGTTGAAAAGAGAACAGAAACACTGCCTGCTAAAAAAGCGCTCACTTATCAGCAAAATTTTTGGTAAAGGCCGTATCAAAAATATAATGTATCTATACATTACTGTTTAATCCTGCGCCGATCCTCCAGTATGTAAGACCAGTATAACCTCAATCAAAGCATCATTTAAAGTCTTAAAAATGAAAAAATGAAAACAACTTTGAATTTTTCTGAAATACATCTCACAGATATTCCGGCTGTGGGTGGAAAGAATGCATCACTGGGTGAAATGTTTTGTGAGCTCAACGGCCAGGGTATTGCTGTGCCTGATGGATTTGCAGTAACAGCAAGAAGCTATTGGGATTTCATCAATCATAACCAGTTATTGCCCCCATTAAAAAACTGGCTGGAGCAGCTTGACAGGAAGGATTTCTCCAACCTGGAGGAGATTGGTAAAAGTTGCCGTGAATTAATACTACATGCCGCTATGCCCGAAACACTGCAGAAAGATATCAGCGATGCAGCAGCGGCTTTATACAGCCGTGCAGGTAACCATATTTCATTGGCTGTTCGAAGCAGTGCCACAGCAGAAGACTTACCCAATGCCAGCTTTGCAGGCCAGCAGGAAACTTATTTGAATATAAGTGGCAAAGAAGATCTTATTAAAGCCTGCCAGCATTGTTATGCTTCACTGTTTACAGACAGGGCTATCAAATACAGGGTGGATAATGGTTTCGATCATTTAAAAATAGCATTGTCTATCGGGGTACAGGTAATGGTTCGTGCAGACAAAGCCTGCTCAGGTGTACTATTTACCATGGATCCAGACTCCGGGTTTGAAGATGTGATTGTAATTACCGGCGCATGGGGATTGGGAGAAAACGTGGTGCAGGGCAGTGTAAACACGGATGAATTCCTTGTTTTTAAACCATTGTTTGGTAAAGCAGCACAAAGTATCATTTCACATAAGCTGGGAACCAAAATGAAGAAAATGGTGTATGCCCCTGAGCGCTTAGAACAGCATGGCCAGCCGGGGGAAGCAGTAATAAATATTGAGACAATCCCGGAAAAACGGAAACAATTTATTTTAAATGATCATGAAATTTTGCAACTGGCAGACTGGGCAATAAAAATCCAAAGTCACTACCGCCGCCACATGGATATTGAATGGGCAAAAGATGGCGAAACAGCCAAATTATTTATTGTGCAGGCAAGGCCTGAAACCGTACATAGCAACCGGAATAAAAATTTATTGACACAATATAAACTGCTGGAAAAAGGAAAAGCAATTTGCGAAGGCGTAGGTCTTGGCAACAGGATCACATCGGGCAGGGCAAGAATACTGCACTCCCCCACTGAAATAGATAAATTAAAAGAAGGTGAAATTTTAGTGACAGAACAAACTGATCCCGATTGGGATCCTATTTTAAAAAAAGCAGCAGCCATTATTACCGACCAGGGCGGCCGCACATCTCATGCAGCCATTGTAGCACGTGAAGTAGGCGCTATAGCTATTGTAGGAACAAGCAATGGAACGCAAGCCATTAAAGATGGACAGGTGATAACTGTAACCGCTGCTGAAGGAGATAAAGGATATGCTTTTGAAGGAACCTTAAAATGGGAAGAAAAAGAAATTGATGTTGCGGCCGTTCCTAAAACAGCAACCAAAGCGATGCTTATACTGGCACATCCAGGTGAAGCATTCAGGTATTCATTTTTGCCGAATGACGGTGTTGGTTTAATGCGCATGGAATTTATCATTAACAGTGAAATCGGTATTCATCCAATGGCATTAAAACATTTTGATGACATTGCTGATGAAAAAGAAAAAAATAAAATAGCGGGCATCACAGCGCTTTATTCAAACAAGGAAGAATATTTTATTACCAAACTGGCAGAAGCCACCGCCATTATCGCTGCTGCATTTTATCCCAAAGAGGTGATTGTACGAATGAGTGATTTTAAAACAAATGAATACGCTAACCTGCTGGGAGGAAAACAATTTGAACCGGCTGAAGAAAATCCCATGATCGGCTTCAGGGGCGCTTCCCGTTATTATCATCCATTGTATAAAGAAGGGTTTGAAATGGAATGTAAGGCTATGAAAATAGTAAGAGACGAGATGGGCTTTACGAATGTGAAACTAATGATTCCATTTTGCCGCACCGTGGCAGAAGCCAGGAAGGTAGTAAGCGTAATGAATGAATGCGGATTAAAAAGAGGCATTAACGGGCTTGAATTATTTGTGATGATAGAAATACCTGCCAATGCTTTGTGTGCCGAAGATTTTGCAAAAGTATTTGATGGATTTTCAATTGGCTCAAATGATCTTACCCAACTTACGCTGGGAGCAGACAGGGATTCCAAATTACTAAGTGAGCTATTCAGTCCTTTTGATCCTGCTGTAATGGATCTGATTGAAATGACATTGAAGAAGGCAAGAAAAACAAGAACACATACAGGTCTTTGCGGGCAGGCACCAAGTGACTACCCTGCATTTGCGTCGTTCCTGGTGAAGAACCGGATTGACAGTATTTCTTTTAACCCGGATGCGCTTATTAAGGGGATTGAAAATATTCACCTGGCAGAAAAAGAATTGCAAAAAATAACCGAAAGCAGTAGCTTTCATTATTCAGAAGTTTAGGCAGTAAAAGAATGTACCAGGCCTTATCAAATGTATCGTTATGTCCACTATCGTTCAAACCATTAATCTCAGCAAGCAGTTTGGAAATTTTACAGCGCTGGACAAATTAAACATATCAATTGAGGAAGGTGAAATATTTTCATTGCTTGGGCCAAATGGTGCAGGCAAATCCACCGCAATAAAACTATTGACCACCTTGCTGGCGCCATCTTCTGGTGATGCCATCATTAACGGCATTAGTATTTTAAAACATCCCTTCCGGGTAAGAACATTGATTGGATATGTACCACAAATGCTATCTGCAGACGGCACTTTAACCGGTTACGAAAATCTTTTGCTTTTTGCCAAACTGTATGATATTCCTTCCGCCGAAGCAAAGAAGCGTATCAAGGCAGCACTGGAATTTATGAAGCTGGAGGAAGTGGCACATAAAGCAGTAAAGACCTATTCAGGCGGTATGATCAGGCGGCTGGAGATTGCACAGTCTATGCTGCACCAGCCAAAAGTGCTTTTTTTAGATGAGCCTACCACGGGGCTTGATCCCATTGGCGTAAAAACAGTGTGGCAACATATACTTGAATTAAAAAAACAATTTAATACCACCATTTTATTAACCACCCATATCATGGATGAAGCTGATAAGCTATCGGATCATATTGCCTTTTTATCAAGAGGTAAACTGGCGGCTATTGGTACACCTAAGGAATTAAAGGAATCACTGCCCGGCAGTGATGTTACCATGGAAGATGTGTTTATACATTTTACAAAAGAATCAGCCGACAGCCAAAGGGCTTTTCATGAAGTGGTATCAGAACGTAAAAGAACATCCCGGTTGGGATAGATGAACAATGCTGAAATTTATTAGAAAAACATTTGTAATAACAGAACTGGAAGCAAGAAAAATATTTCATGATCCTACTGAAATAATTTTGAGGGCAGTGCAGCCCGCCTTATGGTTATTGATATTTGGGCAGGTATTTGAAAGAATGCATCCCATGAAAGGCAGTATGAGTTATGTTGATTTTATGACACCGGGCATATTGGCACAGAGCACTTTGTTTATTTCTATCTTCTTTGGTATTGCCATTATCTGGGAGAGAGATCTTGGTCTTACGCAAAAATTGCTGGTAACGCCCACACCCAGAACATCCATTGTATTAGGCAAGGCTTTTTCTGCAGCGCTGCGTTCCATCCCGGTAATGCTGATTATTTACCTGCTTGCATTGCTGCTGCAGGTAAAATTAAACTGGCATCCTGTTCATGTACTCATCGTATTGCTTACGGTGATATTAGGGTCAGTACTGTTCTCTACTTTCTCTCTTATTATTGCCTGCATTGTAAAAACAAGGGAACGGTTTATGGGCATTGGCCAGGTGTTAACTATGCCTTTATTTTTTGCAAGCAATGCCATTTATCCCATTGATATTATGCCGCACTGGCTGCAGGTAGTTTCAAAAGTAAACCCGCTCACTTACATGATTAATGCTTTAAGAAGTAATATGCTTACAGGGCAAGACCAGGGGCATATACTATTTGACCTGGCAGTGTTAACTATTGTATCTTGTGTAATGGTAATTACCGGGGGTGTTTTGTATAAAAGGGTGATTGTATAAAAAACATACAGCGCATATATAAGATGCAACACAATCAACTTAAACCATCCATGATGAACCAATCTTTTGAACAAGGTTCTGTGGACACCTTTTGGCAATGGAATGAAGCAGATGCTTTTAAGGCACTTTCCTCTTCTCCGGGTGGGCTTACGGCAGATGAAGCATCCATCCGCCTGAAAGAGTATGGACTGAATACATTAAAGGCCCGTTCCCGTTCATCTTCTATTGTTCTTTTCCTGCTGCAGTTTAAGAGTCCCATTACACTTCTCCTGATTATTGCAGCCACACTTTCCTTTGGGCTGGCTGATTTTACAGATGCTGTCATCATTCTCTTTATCATTTTTGTAAGCA
>CAZDHQ010000288.1:3991-6208 GCA_964505135.1 uncultured Ferruginibacter sp. | reverse complement strand
CCTCTATCGGTTTATTATTCTCTACATCCTTATCATTAACAACTACAGGCTGAACAAACCGCTGCTGATTTTGAACAGGCTGGATGATTTTTTCAGGTGGTGGTATAACAATAGGTTCATCTTTCTTCACCTCCACCATCGACATATCCTTCACCGTTATATCATCATTGTTAATCCGTTTACCAGCACCGGCAAAAACAGAACTGAGCACTACAATTGTTAGAAGCGCTCCTGTCAACAGCAATGCTTTTGTTATTCGCTTGTTATAAGTCTTGCGTAATTCGTACGCACCATACATTTTATTTCTTCCTTCAAATAAAATGTCAAGGATGTCTGCAGTTAAAATGTTGTTTGTTTCCATGATTAAAATTTTCATTTAAGATTCATGGTGTTATCATTTCCATAATAAATAAAACAAACATCACTATGCAGCGATAAAAACAAAAAACCCCTCTATGAGGGGTTTCAAAAAATTTATTAATAAACGATTATTGTTCTTCCACAATGAAGGTAACCGGCTGACGACGATAAGCGTTTACGTTACGTCCGTTCTGCAAAGCTGGCTTCCAGTTGGGACCTTTCTTAATACACTTAACCGCTTGCTCTTCCATACCGTAACCGAAGTTCGTTTCAGGTGTTACATCACTGATGCTTCCGTCCTTACTTACAATAAATCTTACAATTACCTGGTATTTACCTGGCGCAGCTCCGTTATCAGCTGGGTTGAATCCATCAAGTGATTTTTGAAGGTATCTTGCCCACGCAGCGTTACCACCGGGGAATTCAGCTTCGTTCTCCACTTTGGTAAACACTTTGTCTTCATCATCACTTTTAGGAGCTTCTACCACCTGAGTACCTTTATCTTCTACAGGAGCCTGCACTATCGCATCTTTATTATCACTCTCCACAGTCTTTGTACTAATTACCTGGTCTTCCTTAATCTCCTCAATTTTCTCATCCTCTTTAACCTCTTCATCTTTTACAATTTTAGGAGGTGTGAACTTAACCTGGTTAATTTCTGGTGGTGGTGGCGCCTTTGGAGGAGGCGGTGGAGGCGGTGGAGGCGGTGCTTCATTTTTCTTTACTTCTGCCATCTGCGTATCAATCACATCAATTTCATCGGCAGAGCTCTTCTTTTTCATACCGGCAACCAATGAAGTAAGAAATATAAGTATTGCTAATGCTGCTGTAAATAAAAGAGCTTTGGTTAGCCTTTTATTGTAAGTTTTACGCAGGTCATAAGCGCCATACTGTTTATTCCTGCCATCAAAGATGATGTCGAGTATGTCTGCAGTTAAAATTTTATTTACGTCCATTTCAATAGGTTTGTTTATTAGATTCAGAATCGTTCAGATTCCATAAACTATTTTATACCATTAGCTTGTTCTGTAAGCCGAATCAGTTCTGCTTCGGTGTCACTCATATCTACCTCAGCGTAGTGGCCCGGAGGTACTGCATTAATAGACATTTCATCTAAAATATCTATTGCATTTTTAAAAGTGGCTTCCTTATCAGATTTGATAATATACATCAGGTCGCCTATCGGAGTAGCTTTCTTCTTATCAAGAATAATTTGCCTGATATCCTTGAAGTTGCTGCTCTTAAACTGCTGTGATGCATTTTCTGGTGTAAGCTCTCCCATATAGTAATAAACCTGGTCCTGCTTTCCCAATAAAATAGTCATAGCTCCTGAATTCTTCACCTTCAATTGTTGATCAGGATCATCTTTTGGCTCATTCATATTCATCGCTGTGGGTTTACTCATTGTGGTAGTAAACACGAAGAATGTGATAAGCAGAAATCCCAAATCCACCATTGGGGTAAGATCGACTCTCGTGGATAATTTCTTTCCTTTTTTTACGCCGGGTCCTTTCTTATGTCCGCCACCCGACGAGGTATCCATTTCTGCCATTGGAAACTATTTTTAGTTAATTAATAATTAGTTGAAATACTTATTGATTATTTCTTCTCATGCTCCTGTAAATAAAGCTCAGAGTCTCTTGGAACAGTTTCGCTGTTAGTAGCAATTTTGAACTTTAAAATATCATTCTTTTTCAAAGCATATTTAATGTTTTTGAAAGAAGGATATTTTGCCAGGTTATCACCCTTAATTACAACTTTCTCTTCCAATTCTCTTTGTGTTTTACCTTCTTTTGCATACACGTTTGTAATACTCCTAAGCCAGTCTACCAACTCATTGTTAGTGCTATCCTGTAT
>CAZDHQ010000288.1:1343-3981 GCA_964505135.1 uncultured Ferruginibacter sp. | reverse complement strand
TATCGGGAGGCAAAGCGCCGTCCATTGCAAGAAGACTTTTGATTTGACCAAATGGTACTCCGATAAAGGGCAGCTTATTCAACTTTGTTATTTCAGCATCACTTAAACCAAGACCTTTAGTGTCATTTACATCCTTTAATATGTCCTTCTTTTTTGTGTCCTCGCCAATTATTAAGAAACATTTCCCTTCTTTGGTAAGCGTAATAAGAAAAGACTTTTCAGGAGCGGCTTTGGATGATACAGAAGTAGGAGCAACAACCGTAACTGCTTCAGGTGGTTTTTGCTTAGTAGCCAGGATAAAGAATGACAGCAGCAGGAACGCAACGTCACACATTGCCGTCATATCAATACTGGTACTCTTCCGGGGTATCTTCGCTCTTCCCATGTTTTGTTTTTTATTGTTTTAGATTCAATACAAATGCAATTCCATAAAATAATTATGCAATTACTTGTAAAGAGAAGCAAAACTTTGAGTTAATGTAAAACCACTTTCATCGATACCGTAAGTGATACCATCGATCTTAGTAGTAAAGATGTTATAGAAAATGATTGCGAATGCTGAAGTACCGATACCTAAAGCTGTGTTATACAATGCCTCAGAAATACCTACTGATAGTTTACTTGCAGCATCGCCACCGCCTTCACCTTCACCAAGTGCAGAGAATGAACGAATCATACCTAATACTGTACCCAACAGACCTAACAAGGTTGCTACAGAAGCAATTGTTGAAAGGAATACCAGGTTTTTTTCCAGCATTGGCAATTCAAGTGCTGTAGCTTCTTCTACTTCTTTTTGGATAGCCAATACTTTTTGTTCAGTAGTAAGTTCAGCGTTGCTGATCATTTCTTTGTAACGGTGCAAGCCAGCTTTCATAACGTTACCTACTGATCCTTTTTGTTTGTCGCATTCAGCCAAAGCTGCATCTACGTTTTTGTTAGCTAAATGATACTGCACCTTGCGAATAAATTCAGCGTTGTTTCCAGTACCGGTAGCTTTGCTGATAGTTAAAAAACGCTCAATCACGAATGTGATCATCGTTAAAAATGTACCAATCAGGATAGGTACGATAATACCACCAAGATACATTTTGTTCAAAGCATTCTTAGGGCCATCATAGGTTGGCCAGAAACCACCACCTGATATCACCTTGTTGAAACCATTAGGATTACCTAAAATAAATCTCCAAATCAGGTAGCCAGCAATAATACAAATCACTGGTGCCAAAAGAGAAATCGAATTACCTGACTTCTTTACTTGAACTGTTGTTGTAGGTTTTACGGTCGCAGTTGGTTTTGATTCTGCCATAACGTTCTTTTTTTGATGTGAATTAATTTAAGCGTTTCGTTAAAAATTTTACCCACTCTTAATGAATTTCAGCAGGTAATTTGATTGATAAATTTTTAAGATGAGGCACAAGTTAAATAAATAATTGAATGAAACAAACTCGGTATAAAATAATTTTTTTGGCCTAACAATTTTTTAATTTTTGTCAAACAGACACTTTAATTTGACTTTAAAAAACTGCAAACCTTTGCGGTTTTATTCATACCTCAGCGCTTGTATCGGGTCAAGTTTTGAAGCCTTATACGCAGGATAAAGACCGGCAAGCAACCCCACGGCTGAGCATACAATTACTCCCGCAATAACCCAGGCCCATGGCACTACAAATCCCGTCTTTATTAATATGGCCACTATATTACCTAACAAAATACCTGCCAGTATGCCAACGATCGCACCAAGCAAACTGATGATGATGGACTCCCATAAAAACTGCGCCCTTATTTCTGTTGATTTCCCACCCAAAGATTTAATAAGCCCAATCTCCTTTGTACGTTCATTTACTGCTACCAGCATAATATTCATTAATCCTATGGCTGCGCCAATTAGAGTAATCAGGGCAATGGCCAGTGTTGCGTACTTTAAAAAACCAAGGTTCTTCATCAGCGATTGTGCTATGCTATCACTCTTATCAATGTAGAAATTATCATCTTCCTTTATATCCAGTTTACGCACTGGCCTAAACGCTCCAATGGCTTCACCCACTGCTACATCCATCATCTTGATATCTTTTACCATCACAGCGATATTGTAAGACCTGTCATTGGTGCCAAATACTTTTCTTATGTTATTGTAAGTAGTAATCACAACCTTGTCTGCATTTAAAAATGCACTGCTGCCCTTATCTTTTAAGATTCCAATTACCCGATATTTCATATTTGCAACCGTAATAATTTTATCCATCGCCTTTTCGGTATTTTCCCCATACAGTTTTTCCGCAATGGCATTACCGATAATACACAAGCTGCTGCCACTTTCTACATCTGATTCTGTAAAATTTCTGCCAGCTGAAAGCTCATAGCCGTTTAAAACAAGGTAATTTTCATCTCCGCCGATAACTCTTACGTCAGGATTTGTTTTTTTTGATTCTGTATTCACAATGATGCCTGCAGGCCCCGGTAATGCAATACCAACATAAGCAGGAAAAACAAAGCGCTGTTTAAATCCTCTTGCTTCATCGTACGTAATGATCTTTCCTTCACTGGATGCTCTTGAATTGGCGGATTTACGGCTCACCTTCTTTGTATTACCTCTATTACCTCCATCGCCAAAACGTATTTGCCGTTCTTTAAAGCGGAT
>CAZDHQ010000288.1:0-1333 GCA_964505135.1 uncultured Ferruginibacter sp. | reverse complement strand
GGCGCCCATCGTGGAGAAACTCTTGGTGAGACTCTGATTGACGGCTTCTACGGCAGTAATAATAGCAATGAGCGCCATTATACCAAGTGCCATAATCACTACGGTGATAGCTGTTCTAAGCCGGTTACTTTTTACTGTATTAAAAGAGAGGGATAAAACGTCACTGATTTTCATACAACCTTATTGGGATAAAGTTAATAGGGAAAATCTACTTATACCATAATTAATTTATGAATAACAATAGGGGGGGTAGATAATCGGTAAGCCTTTAAAACGGAATCGCCGGTTTAAACCGGCGATTCCGTTTGAGAAATGCAGTAAATGCAGTTATTAATAATGTAGCCAATCTGTAATTAAAGTAGGATACAGACCCAGCAAAATGATCAATGCAGCGGTAATGATAAGCAGGTATTTAAATCCAGGTGTAATATCACTGTAATTACCAGCGTCAGTCTGAGGATCTTTAAAAAACATAGCCTGTATTACCCTGAAATAGTAATAGGCACTTACTGCTGCACAAAGCACCGCAAATATTACCAGCCATAGCTGGTGGTCTGTTTTTATTGCTGCGTACAGCATGTAAAATTTAGCAAGAAAGCCTGCTGTTAATGGAATACCGGTAAGCGATAAAAGAAAAATAGCCCCGGTGATTGCCAATACCGGCTGTTGCTTGGCCAATCCATTAAAACCATCAATGGTGTAATCATTCATTCTGATAAGAATGGCAAACATACCAATGGTGGCCAAACTATAAGCGGCAGCATACAGCACTAATCCCTCCTTTGCCTGGTCATTTAACGCAAAAACAGCAAATAGCATAAACCCTGCCTGCGCAATACTGGAATAGGAAAGCATCCTTTTTACACTCTGCTGAAATACTGCAGTAATATTTCCAATAAATAAAGTAGCTGCTACTATCAATGCGATCAACACCTGCCACTGTGCCTGCACCTTACCAAAGCCATTATCAAATAACCGCACAAATGCTACAAAGCCTGCTGCTTTTACGATGGTGGCAATGAAGGAAGTAAACACGGTTGGCGCTCCATCATACACATCCGGTGTCCAAAAATGAAAAGGTGCCGCAGAAACTTTAAAAGAAAGGGCAATCAGCATTAACACTAAACCAATTGCTATCAGGGCGGGAAGCTTTCCTTCTCCGAGGCTGATGTTATCAATAAAGAAAGAGCCATTGGCATTACCACCATAAATAAAGGCAATACCCATCACCATAATGCCTGTAGAAAAGGATCCCATCAGGAAGTATTTCAAAGCTGCTTCATTACTTTTTAAATTTCGTTTGTCGCTTCCTGTTAGTATGTATAATGGTATA
>CAZDHQ010000287.1:0-6212 GCA_964505135.1 uncultured Ferruginibacter sp. | reverse complement strand
TGGAAAATGCTGCCTGTAAGTGAATGGAAGTGCTGTTTCCAAATGTGAGATAGAGCAGGTTCATAGCGGATCTTCAAATAACCCAAGCGTAAGGTGGGCAGCTTTTAACTGGTGATGATAAATAAACAGGTTATGCAGTCGTTCAGCCAAAAATCCAAACACCCTTGTTTGATAGGCTTCTGTTTTGTTTACATTAATCCTGTGCTGCACTTCTTCAATAATAGAAAAGAAAAAAGAAAGATAGGCATCCCACACATCCCATCTTGCAATCATCATATTGTTATAGCTCATTTTAGTAAGCTTACCATAGCTTTCTATACTCTTTGCAAACTCAGGATATTTTTCTACCACCACCTGCATGGTGGCTGCATAATCTTCTTCATGATGAGCTTCCGCATATGCTTCTTTGATGGTGTAAATCTTACCATGCTCTTTCATTGCCCAGGCAGGCCGTTGCACAATTACATCATGATGTTCCAGCAGCCGCTGCAATGTTTCATATAATTGAGGTGTGAGCAGACCGTCCAATATTTTTTGATTGGTGCGGTAATAATAACGGCTTCTTTTCTGGAAAAATAACCTGTACTTGTCCTGTATAAAATAGCGGCGGTAATGAACCAGACCCCAGGCATCACACAAATCTCTTTTTACATTCCTGCTCACCCAATAAGCAACCGTTAGCTCGCTGTACAGATGATTGAGATGAGAAATGTTATCCCCGGTATCATCTCCCTGCATATCCAATTTGACAGTTGCATTGGCAGCACCTGCCTGCACCGGCGTTACATACGGTGCCCCGGGTAATAAAGGAAACTTGCCATAATAAGCACTGAACAGATGAATGGACGGCAACATGACGGCAAGTTAAGTGAAAAACCAATTGACCGTTTATGCAAAACCAGCCTGCTGCAATCTTTAGCTGCCAATTGATCAGCATATAGTTTTACCTATTTTTACATTTCAGCATCTGAAATTATGCCGCTATTTTCTGTCACTATTATTGCTAAAAATGAAGCCGCACATATTGCCGGCTGCGTAGAAAGTGTTGCTGGCATCAGCAATGATATTTTAGTTGCCGATAGTGGCAGCAGCGATGGCACACCATCAATAGCCCGGAAGGCCGGCGCCAAAGTAGCTTCAGTTGAATGGAAAGGCTATGGTGGTACCCGGAATGAAGCCACCCTATTAGCACAGCACGACTGGATTTTATCACTTGATGCGGATGAACGGGTAACAGCAGCACTGGCATCTGCTATAAGCCAACTGAACCTTCAAGATGGCAAAATCATTTACGGTTTTAGGCGGGCCAATTTTCTCGGCAACAAAAGAATACACCACGGTGAATGGGGCCGGGATAAAGTATTCAGGCTGTACAATAAACGCAGTACACAATGGGATGCAGCATTGGTTCATGAAAATATTGAAACCAGGGGCATGCAAAAACAAATGATAGCAGGTGATCTTTTGCATTATACCATGAAAGACCTTGCCGAGTACAAAGCAAAAAGCATTTTGTACGCAACGCTTAGTGCGAAAAAATATGCTGCTGCTGGTAAAAAGGCTAGCCTCGTAAAAAGGTTTCTATCGCCTGCTTTTAGCTTTTTACAGAATTATATTTTTAGGGCAGGTTTTTTGGATGGAGCGGCTGGCTTTGGGATTGCCTGTGTCTCCAGTTATTATGTGTATTTGAAATACAAATTTTTGCAGCAGGCCAATAAGAAAGAAAGCCAGTAGATTAAAGAGATCATTTCAGTCACCAAAATAATGCATCGAAGTTTTTCGATACTTCCTTTCCCTAACTTTGCGCCATGAAAATTTTACTCCAATATTTACGGCCTTATAAATGGTTATTGGTATTAGCATTGGTGTTAGCAGCCATCAACCAGGTATTCTCCATGCTTGATCCTTACTTCTTTGGAAAATTGATTGACGATTTTGCCAATCATCCAATGGAAACAGGCTTCTACGATAAAGACAAACACTTTCATGTAACCGGCGTACGCTCTCAAAGTGAATTTGTTTGGGGCGTTATAAAAATGCTGGGAATATTGATAAGCGTTGCTATGGTTTCAAGAATTGCCAAAGCTTTCCAGGACTATTTTGGCAATGTGATCGTACAAAAGTTTGGCGCAAAAATTTTTACTGATGGCTTACAACATTCCATGAAATTGCCCTATCAGGAATTTGAAGACCAGCGCAGCGGCGAAACGTTGTCTATTCTTTCCAAAGTGAGAACAGATACAGAAAAATTTATCATCACCTTTATCAATGTCCTATTTGGAATGATTGTAGGTATTGTATTCGTATCCGTGTACGCCTTTAAACTGCACTGGTCCATCATGCCTATCTATGTTTTGGGAATGGCATGCCTTGCATTGCTCACGAGTTTACTAAGCAAAAAAATAAAAGCCATTCAAAAAAATATTGTAAAAGAAACAACTGTACTTGCCGGTAGTACTACTGAATCGCTAAGAAACATCGAATTAGTAAA
The DNA here is from genome assembly GCA_964505135.1 of uncultured Ferruginibacter sp. Taxonomy (GTDB): domain Bacteria; phylum Bacteroidota; class Bacteroidia; order Chitinophagales; family Chitinophagaceae; genus Ferruginibacter. The sequence goes on along the minus strand of CAZDHQ010000287.1, from coordinate 3,721 downwards.
AAGTCTTGGATTAACTACACAGGAGATCAGCAGGCTTAATAACAATACCTATAAAATATTAGGGCTTGAATTGCGTAAAGTAAAAAGCATACGTACGCTTAGCTTTATTCAAGGCACTTTTGTAAACTTTCTTCGCCAGGTAATAATGTTCACTTTATTATGGCTCGTTTTTCAGAAGCAACTTACCCCGGGACAGGTAATTACGCTGACTTTTTATTCTTTCTTCATCTTCGGCCCTCTACAGGAACTAGGAAATATCATTTTGTCTTACCGGGAAGCCGAAGCATCATTAAATAATTTTCATAACCTGATGCAGAAGTTGCCAGAGGCGATGCCAGCAAATCCAACAACAATAGGCAATGTAAACGAACTAACGTTTACGGATGTGAGCTTTAAACACCAGAGTGCTTCACAAAAAGCAGTAGACAATATCAGCTTTGATGTAAAGCTTGGTGAAACCATAGCCTTTGTTGGACCAAGTGGTAGCGGCAAATCCACTTTGATGAAATTGATTGTAGGTTTATATCGACCGCTGGAAGGAAAAATTGAATACAATAAAAAAGATGAAACTACCATCAACTTTGATGAACTAAGAAAACAAATCGGTTTTGTAACACAAGACACCAATCTGTTCAGTGGCACCATCAAAGAAAATTTGATGTTTGTAAATCCGCAAGCTACCGAAGCAGATTTGTTGGATGTGCTGTCAAAAGCATCCTGCAATAATTTGATTGCAAGAGCTGAAAAGGGTATTGAGACAGTCATCGGTGAAGGCGGCCTGAAATTATCCGGCGGCGAAAAACAGCGGCTGTCCATAGCAAGAGCTTTACTGCGCAAGCCTAATATTTTAATTTTTGATGAAGCCACATCAGCATTGGACTCATTAACAGAGGAAGAAATTACCAATACCATCAAAGAGGTTTCTTCAGCTAAAGAGCAGATCACCATTTTGATTGCTCACAGGTTAAGCACCATCATGCATGCAGACAGGATCTATGTTTTAGAGAAAGGCGACATTGTAGAAACGGGAACACACGAAGAACTGCTTGCTGAAAAAGGATTGTATTATGCTATGTGGCGCCAGCAAATTGGCGAAAGAAAAAAACTGCAGGATCAGCCGGCATAATCATTATTAAGATTTGTAACTTTTATTACGTACGCATCGCAGGAGGAATAGTAAATTTGCGGCAATGAATAACAGCAAACCTACACCCAACTATTTCTGGAGCATCTTAACCATGAAATGCCCCAGATGCAGAAGAGGCAAAATGTACAATGATGGCAATCCTTACCGCAGCTTAAAACTCAAGCATATTTTTGACATGCCTGAACGCTGCCCGGAGTGTGGCCAGCGCTATGATTTGGAGCAGGGCTTTTGGTATGGCACCGGTTATGTGAGTTATGCATTGGCAGTGGCTTTATCGGTAAGTACCTTTGTTGCCTGGTGGGTATTAATCGGCGTTTCTACTGAAGACAACCGTATCTTCTGGTGGCTGGGTACCAACACCGTTTTATTGGTAGTGCTGCAACCATGGCTAATGCGATTGAGCCGTGTTATTTATTTATACTTCTTTGTAAGCTACGATCCGGATTATAAAGAAACCCAACCAAAGGAATTTGATCATAAGCAGTAAGGAATTTTGAGGTTGGAAGTCTGTGTTTGATACGAACACTATATCTCTGTGGCATCATCGTCCCCAAAATTTTTGGGGATCACTTCATCGGCATACAGAATGGCATCTTGCATTGAAACTAATCTTTCTTAAAAATATCCTTGAAAATATTTCCTTCGGATAATTCTTCAATATCACTTAACTCCAGTTCTAACGCTCTTGTGCTTTTGTGAATTTCGATTAATGAAAAAATAATGGAGATAGCAAGACTGATTAAACTGCCGGCAAATATCCAGTGAGCTGCCGTCATCCAGCCACGGTAAATGCTGTACATACAAATTACACAACACAAAAAACTCAACACTCCAAATGTTTGCATGTAACGAATCAGATTGATCCTGCTTCGCAGATTTTTTATTTGAAAGAGAATATGATTTTCTTTTTCACCACGCATGTATTCATCATGCAGTTTTCTAATGAGGGCAGCTAATGAAAGAAAGCGATTGGTGTAGGCCAGCATCAATAAAGTGATAGCCGGAAATAGAAGGGCTGGTGTATTTATAGAGATATCAAACATACAAAAGAAGAAAGCCATTTTTTGTAATGGCTTTCGTTAATAAAGAGCTTAGCATTATGGTTCAGGTCGCTGCAAGCGCCCCGACCCGGGAGATACGGTTCAGGCCGCTAAGAGCGTCCCGACCCCTATTCTACCACCTGGTTCTTCAGCAAATCTTCAAACACATCTCTCTTACGGATGAGTTTTGCTTTGCCATCCAGTACCATCACTTCTGCAGGTTTTAATCTTGAATTAAAGTTACTGCTCATTTCAAAACCATAAGCACCGGCATTGTGAAACACCAGGTAATCACCTTCTCTCACTTCATTCAGTTTCCTGTCCCAGGCAAAAGTATCTGTCTCACAAATATTACCTACTACATTGTAAATTCTTTCCGCCCCATGTGGGTTGCTGATGTTTTCAATATGATGATAAGCCTCGTACATCATCGGCCTGATCAAATGATTGAACCCACTGTTCACACCAACAAAAACTGCTGCAGGTGTTTGTTTGATTACGTTCGTCTTCACCACAAAATAACCACACTGGCTTACCAAATACTTTCCTGGTTCAAACCATATCTCTAATTTTTTGCCGCTCTCTTTTTCAAAATCGGCAAAAGCCTGTGCGACTTTTTCGCCCAAGGTGTTTACGTCTGTTTCTGCATCATCTGGTTTGTAAGGCACTTTAAAACCACTGCCTAAATCAATAAACTGAAGGTTAGGGAAATGCGTAGCCATGTCAAACATTACTTCCAGGCCTTCCAAAAACACCCGGATATCTTTGATCTCACTGCCCGTATGCATGTGAATGCCGGTTACATTGAGTTTGGTGGTTTTTACAATGCGTTCAATATGGCGCATTTGGTGAATGGAAATACCAAACTTACTGTCAATATGCCCGGTGGAAATTTTATAGTTTCCGCCCGCCATAATATGCGGATTCAAACGAATACACACCGGATATGTATCTGCAAAGCGGTTTCCAAATTGCTCTAAAATAGAAATATTATCAATATTGATATTTACACCGAGTTCCTTCGTTTCTACGATTTCTTCAAAGTCTACACAGTTAGGTGTGTACAAAATATTCTTAGGATCAAAGCCGGCCATCAATCCAAGCTTCACTTCATTAATGCTTACACAATCAAGACAAGCGCCCAATGAACGCATGTATTTGAGCACATTGATATTGGTCAATGATTTACAGGCGTAAAAAAATCTTGCATTGCTTTGCTTAAAAGCCTTCTGCAACTTTTTATATTGTTCTGCTATACGTTCTGCATGATACACATACACTGGTGTTCCAAATTCATTGGCAATTTCAATGAGTTGCTGGTTGGTTAAATGTTTAGCCATGTTGCGAAAATAAGTGAATTTAAAAATGGATTTTAATGATCAATAAAAAAGCATGGAACTTTCGATTCCATGCTTTCGATATTTATGTTATGTAAAAATCTTATGCTTCGGAATCTTCGTTGCCTTCTTCCTGTTTACTTTCTACTATTTCTCCTTCTGCGTTTACAGAAAAGTTAGCATCAGCAGCCAGTTCA
>CAZDHQ010000286.1:0-6220 GCA_964505135.1 uncultured Ferruginibacter sp. | reverse complement strand
AACAATTATTGGGTGCTGTATGTGCTAAAATACGCAGCCTTCGTAAGCCTGAGCCTTACAAAGGTAAAGGTGTTAAGTTTGCTGGCGAGGTATTGAGAAGAAAGGCAGGTAAGGCAGCTGGTAAGTAGAACAATTAGCTAATGGCAATAAAGTTCTCAATTAGCAAATAAGCACATCATCAAATTAGCAAATTAAATTTCCCGGCAGTATCGGGATACAAATAGAAAGAATATGAATTCAAAAGCAAGCGCAAGGCAAAAAATCAGGTACCGCATTCGTAAGAAAGTGAGCGGTGTTGCAGCTAAACCAAGATTAAGTGTTTTCAGAAGCAATGCTGATATTTATGTGCAGTTGATCAATGATGAAACTGGAACTACTATTGCTTCTGCGTCATCAAAAGATAAAGACATCGCAGCGCAAAAGGTAACCAAATCTGAAAAGGGTAAATTGGTGGGTGCTGCCATTGCAAGAAAGGCTTCAGAACTGGGTGTAACCAAAGTGGTATTTGATCGTGGTGGCTATATTTATCATGGTCGTGTAAAGGCTGTTGCTGATGGTGCAAGAGAGGGTGGTTTACAATTTTAATTTTAAATTTTTAATAAGCACTATACATGTTAAAATCAAACGATATCAGGGTTAAAGCAGGTGACCTTGAGTTGAAAGAAAAAGTAGTAGCTATCAATCGTGTGGTGAAAACTACTAAAGGTGGCCGTGCATTTAGCTTCTCTGCCTTGGTTGTTGTTGGTAACGGAAATGGAGTAGTTGGCCAGGGATTAGGTAAAGCTAAAGAAGTACAGGAAGCTATTACAAAAGGAATTGAAGATGCAAAAAAGAATTTGATAAAAGTTCCTGTAATGCATGGTACTATTCCTCATGATCAGCTTACAAAAGAAGGTGCTGCTAAAGTGTTGATTAAACCAGCAGCTCATGGTACTGGTGTGATTGCAGGAGGTAGCATGAGAGCTGTATTGGAAGCTGCAGGTATCACAGACGTATTGGCAAAAAGTCTTGGCTCTGCTAATCCTCATAACGTGGTAAAAGCTACTGTAAAAGCATTGGCTACCTTACGTGAACCAGTTGCTGTAGCTAAAACAAGACAGATATCTTTAAAGAAAGTATTTAACGGATAAGATGGTGAATGGTGAAAGGTGAATGGTGAATGGGATTCCACAAACTTCAAACCTTAAACCTTAAACCTTAAACTTTTAAAGTGCATGGCAAAGATTAAAATAACTCAGGTAAAGAGCGTGATTGACAGACCAGAGCGCCAGAAGAAAACTATGGCTGCTTTAGGTTTAAGAAAATTAAACGCTACCGTAGAAGTAGAAGCTACTCCACAAATCTTAGGTATGGTTACTAAAGTGAACCACCTGATAAAAGTAGAAGAGTTAGCTTAATGCATAATTGATAATTGGTTAATTGAATTCAGTTAACCAGTTCGTTTTAGTTATCAATTATCATCTAAACAATTATCAATTATTAGCGAGGGGTGATACCCCGCAAGTTCAAAATCAAAAAACACAATGCAATTACATTCATTAAAACCAGCCAAAGGAGCAACCCATAAAGAGAAGCGTCTTGGCCGTGGTGAAGCAAGTGGTAAAGGTGGTACATCCACAAAAGGTAATAAGGGTGGACAAAGCCGTGCAGGTTACAAAAGAAAAATGGCGCATGAAGGTGGACAGATGCCAATTCAGCGTCGTGTACCCAAGCGTGGCTTTAAAAATATCAACCGTGTTGAGTACAAAGTAATCAACATTGGTCAAATTGATCATTACGCAGAAAAATACAACATTACAGAATTCACCCCTGAAAATCTATACATCAATGGTTTGATTAACCAAACTGACAGCGTGAAAATTTTAGGTAATGGTGAAATTAAAGGTAAGTTTACCTTTAAAGTAAATGCTGTGAGTGAGAAAGCTAAAGCTGCCATTGAGGCTGCAGGTGGTTCAGTAGAGATAGTAAAATAATTTCACGATATTTGCAGACGCTTCCTGCTTGCCCTATCAAAGGCTTGTATGAACAGCGTCTCTTTTCGTTTTAATAAGAAACAATTTAAAAGTATTATTCTGTGAAGAAGTTCATACAAACACTGAAGAACATCTGGAGTATTGAAGAACTACGGAAAAAAATATTATTCACTTTACTATTAGTGTTTATTTACAGGGTTGGTTCTTTTATTGTACTGCCCGGTATTGATCCAAATAAATTAGCTAACCTGCAAAACAGCACCAAAGGTGGTATGCTCGGTTTGCTGGACGCTTTTGTTGGTGGTGCCTTTCATAAAGCATCCATCTTTGCATTAGGCATCATGCCTTATATTTCTGCTTCTATCTTCATGCAGTTGATGACCATTTTGGTTCCTCAAATGCAGAAAATTCAAAAAGAAGGTGAGAGCGGAAGAAAGAAAATCAATCAATGGACACGTTACCTTACAGTAATTGTTACTGCTTTCCAGGCGGCTGCTTATATTGGTTACTTAAAGAGCCAGGGAAATGCAGAAGCTTTAATTCCTTCATTTGCAGGTTATTTTGTTGTATCAACAGTTATTCTCTTAACTGTAGGTACTTTGTTTGTAATGTGGCTTGGCGAGAAAATTACCGATAAAGGTTTGGGTAACGGTACTTCTATCATCATCATGATGGGTATCCTTGCACGTTTGCCGGAAGCATTTATGCAGGAATGGGGAGCAAGAATAACAAGAGGCGGTGGAGGGTTATTGATCTTCTTAATTGAAATTGCATTCCTTGTTGCCATCATCATGGGTCTAGTAATGTTGATACAGGGAACAAGAAGAGTACCTGTAAACTATGCAAAGCAAATTGTAGGCAACAGACAGTTTGGTGGCGCAAGAAACTTCTTACCATTAAAAGTGAATGCTTCAGGTGTAATGCCAATCATATTTGCACAGGCAATTCTTTTCTTACCAACTATTTTCTCTGGATTCACCGGAGGCGGATGGGCAAAATATTTCACCGATCATACAAATGTTGTTTACATGATTGTGTATTCTGTATGTGTGATCGCCTTTACATTCTTATACACTGCATTAATCTTTAATCCAAAGCAAATGGCAGAGGATTTAAAGCGTAATAATGGATTTATTCCGGGTGTAAAACCAGGACAACCAACTGCAGATTATATTGGTACTATCATGGATAGAATTACTTTACCTGGTGCTATCTTATTAGCATTTGTAGGTATTCTTCCAGGTATCTTCCAACTAATCTTTAAAACACAGCAGAGCTTCTCAACATTTTACGGTGGTACTTCGTTATTGATTATGGTGGGTGTTATTTTGGATACATTACAGCAAATAGAAACACAGCTGTTGATGCGTCAATACGATGGTTTGATGAGCAGTGGAAGAGTACAGGGAAGGCAAACTGTTACAAGTGGAATGTAAAGCCTTAATCCCAAAGGGGTAAGGCAAATACATAAATTCATCAGCCCTGACATAATAGTCGGGGCTTCTTTTTAGATAATACTTTGAGCTTTTGGACTAAAATCATGATACATTATAAATCGAAAGAAGAGATTGAGCTGATGCGTATCAGTGCTTTACTGGTAAGTAAAACACATACCATGCTGGCTAAAGAAATTAAGGCAGGTGTAACCACGTGGTATTTGAATGAATTGGCAGAACAGTTTATAAGAGACAATGGAGCAACACCTTCTTTTAAGGGGTATGGTAATCCGCCGTTTCCTTTTGCATGCTGTATCAGCGTGAATGATGCTGTGGTACATGGTTTTCCTACTAAGAATGAATTGAAAGAAGGAGATATTATTTCAATTGATATTGGAGCATTTAAAAATGGATTTCACGGCGATAGCGCATACACTTTTGCGATAGGAGAGATCCCGTTAGAAACACAAAATCTTTTGAAAGATACCAAGGCCTCTTTGTATAAGGGGATTGAAAAAGCAGTGCATGGAAACAGGGTAGGAGATATAGCTTATGCAATTCAGAATTATACAGAAAGGGAAAGAGGTTATGGTGTTGTACGTGAGTTAGTAGGCCATGGTGTAGGAAGAAAATTGCATGAAGATCCGCAAGTGCCTAACTACGGTAAGCGTGGTACAGGCGCTAAATTAAAAGAAGGAATGGTAATAGCGATTGAGCCGATGATTAATCTTGGCGTAAGAAATGTAGTACATGATGCAGATGGATGGACCATCAGAACAGAAGATGGTAAACCTTCTGCACATTTTGAACATACGGTTTGCGTTCAAAAAAATAAGGCTGATGTGTTATCTTCTTTTGTAGAAATAGAAGCTGCTGAAAAGGCAAATAGTAACTTATTTAGCGCTTATTAATTGAGAAAAAATAAATTTTAAAAGCTCTACTATTTTTAGTGGAGCTTTTCTTTTTTGATTGTGCCTACTAATGTTTTTCAATTGATCATTTGTAAATGATTAACAAAATTTCACGCTTTGTTGTGTTTCTGAAGCAAATCTTTCTTACATCTTCGTACTGCGTTTTATCAATACATAGCCTCTGATTAATTAATTACAAAAAAGCATTTAATGAAATCACTCATCATGATCTGCATGTTAATGATGCATGCAGCTACTTCTGTAATACACTGGGAAAATGATTTTGATAAAGCAAAACAAACCGCCAGTGCTGATAAGAAAATGATCCTTTTGAATTTTTCGGGTAGCGATTGGTGTGGTCCCTGCATTCGTTTACACAAGGAAGTTTTTGAAAGCCCTGCTTTTGCTGAGTTAGCAGAAAAGAAACTGGTATTGGTAAATGCCGATTTCCCCCGACTCAAAAAAAATCAGCTATCGAAACATCTGCAGGAGCAAAATGAAAAGTTGGCGGATAAGTACAACAGTTCCGGAAGTTTTCCGCTTACTGTTTTATTGACTGCAGATGGAAAATTTATCAGGTCATGGGAAGGATATCCAAAGGATGGTGTTACATCTTTTATTGAAGAATTAAATGCAGCCATCAATGGAATTAACTGATGCGGTTGCAGTACCCGATTTGTTTAAGAGAACAGAGAAGCTCATGGGCAACCGGTTTGAAATTTCTGTAGTAGCAGAAGATGAATATCATGCGAATGAAAAAATTGAACTCGCCACTAATGAAATAAAAAGAATAGAGACTTTACTTACTACTTACTCTACTACAAGTGAGACTTTTTTAATCAATGAAAATGCTGGTATTAAACCGGTAGAGGTTAGTGCTGAAACCATTGCCTTGATAAAACGTTCGATTGATATTTCTAAACTTACACAAGGTGCTTTTGATATCACCTATGGTTCGATAGATAAAAGGCTTTGGAACTTTGATAGAACAATGACAGCATTGCCCGATGCAGCTACTGCAAAGCAAATGGTGAAACTCATCAATTATAAAAACATTGTTGTTGATGAAGCTGCTTCTACAGTTTTTTTAAGAGAGAAAGGAATACGTATAGGATTTGGTGGTATCGGCAAAGGATATGCTGCTGAAATGGCAAAAGCAGTATTGCAAAAGAATGGTGTAACAAGTGGAATTGTGAATGCATCGGGAGATCTTACTACCTGGGGTAGTCAGCCTGATGGTAGACCATGGACTGTTGGTATTGCTCATCCTGATATTGCTTCCTTACCTTTTTCTTATTTGAATATTAGTGATATGGCCATCGCTACTTCCGGTAATTATGAAAAGTATGTATTGATTGATGGAAAGAAGTATTCTCACACCATCAATCCTAAAACAGGCCTGCCAGTTACAGGTATTAAAAGTGTAACGATTATTTGCCCCAATGCAGAATTAGCAGATGCAATGGCAACTCCTGTAACTATTATGGGTATTGAAGCCGGGCTGCACATGGTAAATCAATTAAGAGGAATGGGATGTGTGATAATAGATGATCATAATAAAATTTTCACTTCAAAAAATATCAATTTAAAATGAAAGACCTGGTAAAGCATTTTAAACAATTATTGGCACTCATTGCTGCTGCTGTGATAGTGCCTGCCTGCAGTACAGTAAAAGAATATCAAAAAGGCAGGTTGAACGATGGCGAGATGGTGTTGGGCAATCGTAAGATTGAAAAAACAGAAAACAGTTTTATGTCTTATCGTGAGGGTGCTTCAGGTGCCAATGGCGGTAAAACCGGTGGTGGTTGCGGTTGCAATTGATGCTTTACAGAATTGTTTATTGCTCATTTTTTGAAATTGTACCATGATAAAAAATTGTTTAATTACCATTGGGCTCATT
>CAZDHQ010000285.1:0-6232 GCA_964505135.1 uncultured Ferruginibacter sp. | reverse complement strand
TAAAAAAGTAGCTAAGTTTAAAGCTGGTAAAGAATTATCTGCAAAATTGTAAAAGTTGCTTAACCACAGTAAAAAGCAAGATGAGAAAAACATCTTGCTTTTTTTCAGTCTTTTAAAATCAAAAATCAAAGTATATGGGTCGTGGTGATATTAAAACCAAAAAGGGTAAAATAGCAAAGGCGTCTTTTGGAAAAACAAGGCCTGCTAAACCTGCAAAAAAGAATAAACCAAAAGCTGATAAAGCTTAAAACAGAGGGAAGCAACTACGGCTTCCTTTTTTTATACCATACTACCACTATCTAAGCCAGTAATTTTACTAAGTAATAGCTATAAAAAGCAATAGCTATTTTAACTTTCTTTAACCTGCCGGGCAGCATATCTTTATACCACCTCCTCTTATATACAAGGCTATTTTAAAACAACCCAGGATTGACCGAAGAACAATTAATAAAAGCCTGCATCAGGGAAAATGCCCATGCCCAGCGGGAATTGTATGTTCGCTACAGCAGCCGTATGCTGGGCGTATGCCATCGTTATGCACGTACGCAGGCCGATGCGGAAGATATTTTACAGGAAGCCTTCATCAAAGTATTTTCAAAAATTCACCAGTATAAGTTTGAAGGTTCTTTTGAAGGATGGATAAGAAAAATAGTAGTGAATACGGCTTTAAAAAAATATACTTTGGCCAGGTATGAAAAAGAAGTGACTGGATATGAAGTAACAGAAAAAAATGATCAGGCAGCAGATCCCGAAGCTTACCATCATTTATCCGAAAAAGATTTAATGGCACTGATCAATCAACTGCCGGATGGCTACAGGCTGGTGTTTAACCTGTATGTGATGGAAGGGTACCAGCATGAAGAAATAGCAACTATGCTAAATATTCAGCCTGGCACCAGCAGAAGCCAATTGGTAAAAGCGAGAAATATGCTGCAAAAACAAATTACTCAACTTCAAAAAATAGCGGTATGAGTGAACTGCAAAATTTTGATCAATTTTTTAAAAAGAAAATGGAGGAGTATTCACCTCCAGTACCAGAGCATATTTGGGCCAATATTGTGGCTGAAAAAGATAAGCGCAGGCCGGTGGCATTGCTGTTTAAATTTTTGAACAGGAGAAATATGCTGCTGGTAGCAGCAATGCTTTTGTTGATAGCAGGAAGCATTTTTACGTTTACGCACACAGCTAAGCAGCAAATCAATCAAACAACGGATAGTGTTAAAACCAACAATAGTATTGATGATAATACAACTACTCAGCATACAACCGGTACATTAATTGATAAAACAAAGGATAAAGAAACTGCCATTTCAGAAGACAAGACTTTAAACACCATCAAAACTGATAATACCATCGGTAAAGAAAAAGCAAATGGGTATGAAGATGAAGAAAGCGGGCAATTAAAAAGCACTCAAAAAAATAGAGAAGAAAGTAATTCGGTTGTGGCAACTAATGTGAATCAGCATCATGCTGTTAAATCAAGTAATAAAAAAGTAGGTTTTAAAAGTTCATCCACTGCCGCTATTGCTGATGAAGAATCAACTGCCGTGGCTTTAAATTCTGCAGAAAAAAATAATACTGACAATTCAGATGAGTTCATCTTATTTAAAATGCTTTACTATCCTGAAAAAAATAAAGCAGCCTATTCCTTGAAGAGCAAGCTGGCAGCTGATTTTCTTTTACCGCCCTGCCCTGAAATTGAAAAGAATGCCGCAGGTAATAAAGATTATATAGAAGCATACATTGGGCCTGACTTCGCTTATAAATCATACACAGATACCAGCAATTCTTTGCTCATGCAAAAGAGAAAAGAAAGTATTTCTTTTCATTCCGCCTTTAGTGCAGGCTTCAGGTATACCAGGGTTTTCAGCAATGGGGTGAGTATAAGAGGCGGTATCAATTACAGCCAGATCAATGAAAAATTTACGTATGTGCAGAGCAACATTGTACAAGTGACCTATATCATTGATCCAGCCACAGGTGATACTACGGGTAGTTATATCACCAATGGATCAAGGTATAAAACTACCTACAATCATTATCGCACCATTGATATTCCGGTAGTATTTGGTTTTGAAACCGGCAATGGAAGAATACATGCTAACCTGAATGCAGGAATGGTCTTCAATATTCGCAGCTGGCAAAATGGTGAAACCATCGGACTTGACTCTGCATTGCAACCTGTTATAGTAAGCGCAGGTAAAGGCAATACGGTGTATCAATATAAAACCAATATTGGCGCAGGTTTTACCACAGCAGCTTCTATTTATTATAAACTAAATGATCGCTTTCATTTATTGGCTGAGCCTTACTGGAGATATAATTTTTCACCCATGAGTAAAGAAGCGCTTTCGCTGCAGGAGAAATATTCTGTGATAGGATTAAGACTTGGACTAAGGATGGATTTACAATATTGAGGCAACGTAAAAGAACAGCATCGTATCTATTACTAAAATTGTATAGGTTATTAATGAAGTTAACAGCATACATATCTTTATCACTGTTGGTTATGATGATGGCTACAGGCTGTAAAAAAGACATTGATATTTTCAGGCCTGATCACCAGGATTTTGATACCACCTGGGTGAACCAAATTCCTGATGGAGCACCGGTTAATTTTTTAATGAGAGATCTTGCACCAATAGTGTATACAGACAGTATTGATGTAACAGGAACATCAGAAGCAGCTCTTTCATCAGGTATTGTTTGTGCATTTAAGCAAGGGAGTTTTGTAGATGCACAGAATGCTGTAATCAGCGGTCGTGTGGCTATTAACAGTATAGCGATTTCTACAAAAGGAGATATCATCAAACTAGGCCAGTCTACAGAAACAGATAAGGAATTGATCGATTTTTCCAGCATGTCATTCCTGTCGTTTAGTCAAAGTAATAAACCTGTTTTTTTAAAGCAAGGTGATAGTTTAGATATGCACTTTACACTCCCCTACCTGGAGTCTCTTGCATTATTTTATCAAAACATGGGTATATGGGAAAAGGCTACTTCATCCGGCAATAGAGTGCTGCCTGCATTTGAAGGCTATCAATTTAGAACAAATAATTTTCAGTGGATTTGTATCGGAAATGTTTTAGAAACTGATCCGCAGCATGAGACCAGTTTAACTGTAAAGCTGCCTGATAACTATACCAATACTAACAGTATGGCATATCTTGTTTTGAAAAATAGGAACACAGCGGTTAAACTTCTTCAAAATGTAAATGGGCATTGCTTCTATCATTCAGGAATTCCTAAAAATGAAGAAGGCATGGTACTGGTAGTATCCAGGCAGGTTCATGATTATTATTTGGGAGCAGTTGTATTTAATTCTCTTGAGGGCAGTGAGACGCTGATTAACGTAAAGCCGGTAAAAAAATCTTTCAATGATGTAATGCGCTTTCTATCCGCATTATAATATGGGTTGTTAAAAAGTAAAACTTCCGGTTCCCCGGAAGTTTTCTTTATCTGAAATGATGTTAATACTACTATCCTTTTACCAGCGTCCCTACTTTTTCACCTGTTACTACTTTTAATAAATTGCCCGGTTCATTCATATCAAACACTATAATGGGCAATTCATTTTCCATACAAAGTGTAAAAGCCGTCATATCCATCACCTTCAAATTTTTGCTGATGCAGTCTGCGAAAGAAATGGTATCGTATTTTTTAGCGGTTGGATCTTTTTCAGGATCTGCTGTATAAATACCATCTACCCTCGTACCTTTTAAAATCACTTCTGCTTTTATTTCAATTGCTCTTAATGAGCCCGCCGTATCGGTAGTAAAGTAAGGATTACCGGTACCAGCACCAAAGATCACTACCCTGCTTTTCTCCAGGTGCCTGATGGCTCTCCTGCGGATATAAGGTTCAGCTATTTGTTCCATTTTGATAGCGCTTTGTAACCTTGTAAATAATCCCACTTTTTCCAATCCGCTTTGCAGCGCCATACCATTGATCACCGTAGCCAGCATACCCATATAATCACCCTGTGCTCTTTCAATACCTGTTTCCGCCTCATTCATACCACGGTAAATATTTCCACCGCCAATCACAATAGCTACCTGCACCCCCAACTCAGTGATGCTTTTAATATCCTGCGCATACCTAGCAATTACATCGCTGTCCAGTCCAAAATTTTTATCGCCCATTAATGATTCGCCTGATAGTTTAAGCAGTATTCTTTTGTATTTAGGTAACATGTGTTGTTTTTTTGCGAAGATAAATTTTAATAAACAATATTGTTCCCAATCCTAAGTTTAATTGTTATAAACCCCGCTATTCTGCAATAACGTAATAACTGCACAAAAAGAATATTAGTATTTTTGATTAATATCGATTTTGATTTACATAATTATTAGTAGCTTATTTTGAAAAATAATAACCCGACTTATAGAAACAAGAATATCATTAGTTTTTTTATAAAGCTTTTAATCCTTGTGTCTATATGGTTTTTTTTATATAGTTTAATTCTCAGGCCACCAAGAATATTAGACAGGCCACTAACTAATTTTATAACCTCCGTAGTTACAAAAGCAATTAATTTAACAGAAGGCAACCAGGATTTAAGCTGGAAAGAAGATATTGCTAATGGAGGAAGAAATTATCTTTTAAAAAATAACGAAAAGGTATTTGGTATTTATGATGTTTGCAATGGCATCGATCTAATGTTTATATACATCGGTATTATTGTGCTTTTGCCATCTACGGTTAAACGAAAATTGCTCTTTAGCCTTGCAGGAATTGTTGCGATCATCATTGCAAACATCATAAGAGTATACGCATTGTATTTTATTTATTTTAATTACCGGCCCGCTTTTGAAATAAGCCATCATTACATTTTTACCTTACTCATTTATGTATTGATATTTTATGGATGGCTACTTTTTGTAAAAAACAAGCAATATGAAAAAGGCAATTAAAGTATTTAGCATTTATCTATTGGTGCTATTGCTTTGCTCACTGTTGTTTGCATGGCTCAATATTAACAGCGATAAGCTGGATGTTCAACTTGCTGTATTGGGAGGCATCCAGCCTATTCTTATTCCAACCATAATAGGAGGATTAATTGCATTGAAACTTACAGTTCCACCAAAAGTTTTTAAAACCTTTATATTGGTTTATGCCGGTTTGTGGCTGTTGCGAATCATTTTGCTAAATATTGCTGATCGCATTGGCGCTGTGCAACTATTTAACAAAACATATCGATTTGATATTATCATCAGAACCTATTATCAAACGATTTCCCGCCTGGAAACACCACTGCCCTTTATTATATTCTGGTTTATCTATTACTTCTATTCAATCCTGCAAAACAAAGAGGTAAAAAGCAGCAATGAATAACACCGAAGTTTAAAGTATACTATTTAGCGTTCCCCTGCAGTTTAAAATTTATACCGCCAAAAATCAAAGTGCCTGGCATAGGATATCCATAATTTATTTCATAAGACTGGTTGGTAAGATTCTCTGCCTTTAAAAAAACAGCAGCAAATTTATTGATGCTATAACCTGCTTTGGCATTTAAAAGAACATAGCTAGATGTAACTGCAGTTGGTGTAACCTGCCGATAAAGCCCCTGTATTGCTGAAAGATTTACCGCAAACAAAAATTTCTTTATACTATAATCTGCATTTAGTTCAAGATGATTCTTAGGCGCAGCTATTAATTTTTCTTTCAGGTTAATAAAGCTGTAATTAATAGCCAGGTTAAAATGCTCATTTATGGAAAGCTTACCTGCAAACTCAATTCCCGTATTGTTAAATGCGCCGGTATTTACATTTTTTGGTGCACCATTTAAAAAGACGGCTTGGATAAGATTAGCACCTTTAACATTGAATAAAGTAAGATCGAATCGCAACTTGTTTTTTAAGATGTTCAATAATAAACCAGCTTCGTAATTCATCATTTTTTCTGGCTTCAATTCGCTGTTGGCAGGAGCAAACAAGTAAAGCTCCATCATGGTGGGGCTTCTAAAACCCTTTGAAACAGCGGCCTTGAGGGTAACGGTACTATTCAAAAGATAAGAAAGGCCGCCAGCCGGAACGGGGATATTACCATATACACTATTGTGCTCCCATCTAAATCCTGCGCTTATTACCAACTTATTCAACTTCTGCTGGGAATAAATGTAAGGAGCCCATTCTGTAATGTTTTTATCTCCAAAAACGATACCTTGTCCGTTCATGGCAAAAATATTAGATGCTTTGCCACCGTAGTTCTTAATATCTACCCCTGCGGTGGT
>CAZDHQ010000284.1:0-6236 GCA_964505135.1 uncultured Ferruginibacter sp. | reverse complement strand
TGAATACATTGACCTACTGGAAAAACATTATAATAAAAAATCTGAAGCTGAATTAGAAAAGTATAAAGATGCTGATATCATTGTAAACGAAATGACAGCTTTAAACGATAGCACAACGATTATCAATTATTCCAATAGCTATAATAAAGCAGAAAAAAATAAACTAAAGCTGGTAAGGCAAAACGGCCAGTGGCTGGTAGATTTGAAATACACTTTCTCAGGTAACATGTAAGTACAATGATTAAAGATTTTTTAATGGTGGGCCTTGGCGGTGCAATAGGCAGCATGCTGCGTTTTGGAACCACGCTGGCAATTGGCAGCAAGCCTTTTCCCATAGCAACTTTAGTTATCAATATCATCGGGAGTTTTATTATTGGTTTGGTTTTTGGTATTAGCTCCAGGAATGAAAGTTTTGCCCTTAACTGGAAATTATTTTTAGCAACAGGTATATGCGGAGGCTTTACCACCTTTTCAGCTTTTTCATTAGAGAATATGCAATTGCTTTTAAATGGTAAATATGGTTTATTTGCATTGTATATTGTTGCAAGTATTTTAATTGGCCTTACCGCAGTAATAGCAGGTTTCAGGCTAACACAATAATCAGCACTAAAAACGAAAACAAGATATGTACGTTCTTCATCCATGGCATGGCGCCCATTACGGTAAACAGTATCCTGAAATTGTAAATGCTTTAATAGAAATTCCCCAAGGGTCCAGGGCCAAATATGAGATTGATAAAACAACCGGCTTATTAAAATTAGACAGGGTTGTTTATTCATCCTTCCACTACCCAATTAACTACGGATTTATTCCACAAACGCTGGGGGAAGATGGTGATCCGCTGGACATTTTAGTAATGTGCAGTGAAAGTATTCAACCACTTTGCCTGGTAGAAGCAACAGTGATAGGCAATATGCAGATGATTGATAACGGGGAAAAAGACGATAAGATAATCGCAGTAGCAACAAAAGATCCAACCGTAAATCACTTTACCAGCGTAGAAGATTTACCCAAGCACTTCATCGCAGTTTTGAGAAACTATTTTGAGAATTATAAAGTGCTTGAAAATAAAGTGGTGGAGATAGACGAGTTTCAGAATAAGGAGGCTGCCTATACCATTATCCGCAACGACATTGAAAACTATAAGAGTAAGTTCCCTGCAAAATCATGATCAAAAATAGCAAACCAATGGATGTACAAATGATCATTATCCTGGTGTTGATAGGCATTGTTTCCGGCATGCTTGGTGGAATGGTAGGTGTTGGAGGAGGAATCATCATTGTGCCTGCATTGGTTTTCTTTTTAGGCTTTTCACAAAAAATGGCGCAGGGCACATCGCTTGGTATTCTGTTACTGCCGGTTGGTATCCTGGGGGTGATGCAATACTATAAGCAGGGCTATATTGATTTAAAAGTGGTGCTTATTATTTCGCTTGGTTTTGTTATCGGTAATTTATTCGGCAGCAAGATAGCGCTGAGCCTTCCGCCGGAGGCGGTTAAAAAAGCCTTTGCCATCTTTATGATTATCGTTGCAATAAAGATGCTTTTTTTTGATAAAACAGCGGAGCATGAAGCCGCAGACAAAAAAGTTGAAAAAAGAGGTGGTTAGTTGACAATCTTACTCTGAAAATAGCACAAAGCCCATTCCTTTTTTTAACGTTTTTTCACCTTATTAATTTAATTGAAAAAAATACCACTAACAGGTATTGCTATTCCCTATTATTAATTCTATCTTGCCTGCCATAGAGTAATAGCCCCCGTGACAGCGATCTGTTTGCTTACACCTTCTCAAACCTCCGAAAAAATCACAGCCTTAATTAGCATTAAACTAACAGTGACTGTTACTATTTGAACCTGCAACAGGCAATTGCTGCTTGTTGTAAAGGCTCCTGTATAGATAACTGCAAAAAATAATGACTGCTTTGCAAGTGCAGGCAATGGTCGGCACAAAAAAATTAAACTATGCCAGTTAGAAAAACGGAAAGCCGGATACCGGATGGTTTTACCCCTGTAGATTTAGGACAGGCTGCCCAATCAGCAGATAGCAGCACCGTACTTGTATCTTTTATCCAGTCGCCGTTGGTGATTAACAGGCCAAACACTTACGTGGTTTTTGTTACAGATACATCCATTGCTTCGGCTACTGCACAGTTTGAATGGTCTTTTTCAGAAAACGGTGCTGCCGCAACAACTCAACTTACTTCGGCCGGCGAATACACTTACACCCCACAGGCTGCCGGCCCACTCACGGTTACGGTTAAACTAAAAGCTGCTAACAATTCAGACAATGCATCTGTATCAATGAACCAGGATATTGTTCCAACAAATGCCGAGCTGGAAACCATGATCACTGCTGCTGTGGATACACCGGGGCCTGGTATTGGTAACGTGGATGTAGCAAGGGAACTGGTAAATGATCACAACCCTTATTACCAGCAGGTAACATTACAAACGCCGGAAGCAGGCGACGGTTTTAAACGCTTTGTATTTAGCATGGCTTCTGATGGAATATTACAAAATCCTCCTTCAACAAGAACGGCACACTTAAATGAAATAGCGTCTTCTCTTAATGACGGTGGTGGCGATTTGGTAACGCTGGCGGCATCCGGTGCCGGTGTTTGCAGAATAAGGCTGGCATTATTGGCAATGGTTATTGCCAATGGTTTGGCATGGACAGAATTACCTGATTCCTCCAGCACAAGAGCAGCCGCAGATCAGCAATTAAGAGAAACACTGAACGCTATGGATGAAAACAAGAAGATTGATCTATTCAATATGGTTCGTTTTCCAAAAAGCAATATTGTACAATGCGGTAAGATACTGGAAGCATTTCGTAACCGCTACTTTGGAGGAGCCAATTTTGATGATGTACTCACAGGCATGTCGGGTACCAGGGCTCACTGGATCAGCAGGCATTACCGGGAAGGGCCTATTGCCACTTAGTTTGAAACTGTATCACCAGGTAAACACCATTCATCTTTAGCAACTAATTTCTTAAATAAATGTGCACTACTACTAACCGGGCAACACAAACAGCAGCGCCTGCCGCAGAGCAGGTAAGATTGCTGGAAAAGCCAAAGCCGGCTCCTGCACCACCGCCTGGTTTGTTTCCTGCAGCATTTACTTTATTAGACTATAATACTGACCCTGCTGATAATCTTTCCATACAATTCAATTTGGTTAAAGCAAAGGCAAAATACAAGCGCCTTCCGTTTGCATTGATTGATTATACAGGCAGTACCCCCTATTATATTGGGAACAATGATAAGAAGCAAACTTTTGTGGCAAGCCATGCTAAAATTGGAATTTTGTTTGCTGCATTGTGGCTAAGAAAAACGGTAAAGGAAAATGCCAGAAAATCCAACGCTTCTACTATTGACGAAGTGCTGGATGAATTAATAGCTAAATGGTCACCCGAAGAGAAACCATTCCCAGCCAGGTTTAAAAAAAATGTAATGGCTTCCAAAACCTGGCCACCGGATTTAAAGAAAATTTTTACCGGTACCAAACAACCCAATGGTGAGTGGCTGATTGATTTTATTGCTACTAACAACTTTGATAACGCCAATAGAAAAGCATCATTGGCAATACTTGCCCCAATTGATGACATGTCAGAAAAAACCGCTGCCCTAAAAAAAGCTAAAAGAGATGCAGTGAATAAATTGGCTTTTAGAGACAGGCTTGAATTGATGACGGGCTGGTCTGATAACATTGCCGCCGGCTCCTGTGTAAATGATATGGGTTTTCAGTTTGTAAACGGTTGCCTGATGAACGCAGGTTTCTATAACACCGATAAAACCAGCGGTGGTGGCTTATGGATATCTATGAATTATGATGGTGTACAGGATGGTTCAGATTTTCAGCAAACCACTGCACAGGGCTCTACAGCACAGGTATCAGCCAATTGTTTTTGGTTGGCTGCCAATAAAAAATTAATAGACCTGCAGGCTTCAGAAGACTGGTTGATTATGACAGCCAAACAGGATTACACCAATCAGCCAAATCCAATTCCATCTTATACAAGAAGTTTTATTGGTGATGAACTTTCAAGAAAACAGGCACTTGATCTAAACCAGCTTAACAGCAAGTTGGGCATTTATTATTTGAGTAAAAAAGAAAATGGCGTGGACGTGTATTATGATTTTCACTACTCAGATGCCGCCTGTGTAGAAGAAGATACAGGCGCAGGCAGTGTATTGAAATATGTGATTGCCATTTGCTTTTCTGGCAACACGGATAGTACTGCCAAAGTACTGCAGGATCTTTCCTTTGAATTGGAAAAAGTGGTGAAGGCAGCTCATTAACATGACTGGAAATGTGCAAAACAACAACAGCTGCAAATAATGCAGCCACAGAAAAAATAAGAAGAGTATTTCCACCCTGTGCTGCTGAAAAAAACACTGGTAAGCAGGTAAAAATTATTTTGTTTGATCCTAAAGGACTAATTGAAAGCAGGAGCGATTTAAAAGCGGCATTAAAACAGGTGCAGGATTTTTATAACGGTTTAAAAAACACTGCGGGTTTACCGGTAGACCTTGTAAATGACCTGGCACTTTATAGCTTCCAGTCGGAGTACAGGGCATCCGCACCCAGTGAAAATGAAATAAGGCAATTGGGAAGAATGGATTTCCCGGTATACGTTTTCCATTCTCCCCCATTGTCACCTGACCTGTCGTCGGCAGACGAAATGAAGGTACTGATGGAACGGCACCAGGTAGCATCAATAATAATGTTAAGGATGATTGACGAACAGGATCCTGATGCGATATCATTCATTGGAACTGCTGATGTATACGAATCTATTGAGAAAGACTGGGTCAACCAGCTTGTATTGGGCTTTGGATTCGCCGGGACTTATACCTATAATGGCAATTGTCACAAACTGGGTATTATAAAAATAGATGCGGTGCTGGCTAATATACCGCCCAATGTTTCGGCAGCAGACAGGTTTAGAAGTGTTTTGGAACATGAGCTTGGGCATATGTTTTCTTTAAGACATGAAGCAGGAACCATTATGAATGAGAAA
Source organism: uncultured Ferruginibacter sp. (assembly GCA_964505135.1). Classification (GTDB taxonomy): domain Bacteria; phylum Bacteroidota; class Bacteroidia; order Chitinophagales; family Chitinophagaceae; genus Ferruginibacter. The sequence goes on along the minus strand of CAZDHQ010000284.1, from coordinate 1,211 downwards.
TATGAAGGCGGGATGACACATTTTTCAATACCGCAGATTGATGTGATTAGGGATACATTAAAAATGTTATCACCCTAAACTGTTTAATTTTTATGTGTAAATCGACTAAAGGAACACAGGCCGCTGCTAATGCTGGTGTAATGGGGATACAGCCCAATACAACGGGCAACACAAATGCTGGCAATGGGCCGGGTGCTGACCCTGAAGCCAGCACCGACCAACCTATATTTGGTGGGCCAGACTATGCGCCGCAGCTTACTTTTATAGCGCAGGCTACTCCTACAGACAATGGATTTATTGCGTTGGCCAATCAATTTCATCAAAACTCTGGATTGAACCCAACAACCATTTCCTCGATAGAGGAAGTTGTAGACATTTTAGGTGACAGTGCCCGTTCCGGAACCGGTATTATAAACAGGATTCGTATTGTATCGCATGTATTCTTTGATAATTCAGGAATGCAACAACCAATCAACATGATGCTGCCATTTTTAAGTGGTGGTGTAAGGCCGGCCCTTAAAAGACACTTTGCAGGATTTGCAGGTTCTGCTATTAATGCTCTGAAATCAATGATGACTTTTGAAACGACATCTTTTTCTAATACCAGCTATTTTATCTATAAAGACCCTGCATCTACAATAATTTCTTACCTCCGCCCAGCTCAAAATGCAATTTTAAATTTAGTTCCAACGGATGGGCTTGGCGAACCTACCGGAGACTTTACTGATTTCTTTTTAATATGTGGAAGCAAATGGGCGCTTGCAGAAAATGTAATCCCTGATGCAGGTCAAGCAGCCACTATCGGCCAGGCTTATGATATTCTTCTTGCTGATGTTATTTCAAGAATAAAAAATACCATACCTGAGCCCCAACTGCAAACAATAGTTGGCGCAATTACTGGTTTAGGGAGTAACCATGTTTTGAATTTTCAAACTCCACACAATCCTGCCAACTATGCTCAAAATTTAAGTGCAGCAATAGCTGCCATTCATAATAATGCGTTCCAAACGAAACTTACCCGGGCAAGATCGAGAATTAATCAAAACAGCAAAATAGATATAAGAGGCTGCCAGGTAGGTCGAGACACGGAGTTTTTGCAGGCAATACAATCTTTTTTTGGAACCAGTCAAACCGTTCGTCCGGCAGTATCAGGGCCAAGGTGGTACCAACACTTTAATGCGATTGGCAATATCACCGGATTAAATTCTAAT
>CAZDHQ010000283.1:0-6246 GCA_964505135.1 uncultured Ferruginibacter sp. | reverse complement strand
AGGTACAGGTAAACAATTCTCACACAGATTGGAGAAGAACCGGTAGTTTATATGCCATACAGGATGTAAAAGAAACGTATGTAGGTGATAACGAATGGTACACCGAATACGTTAAAGTAGAAGGCAAACATGTAACGATTAAGATCAATGATAAAGTGGTGGTAGATTATACAGAGCCGGATAATGTGGAAAGACCAAAGGGCATGGAAGATAGGAAACTTTCCAGCGGCACATTTGCATTACAGGGCCATGATCCAGGCAGTAAAGTTTATTACAGGAATATCATGGTAAAAATTTTACCCGATTAATCAAACATCTTTTTCATCAAAAGAAAGCACAATATTGCTGATGCTGGCATCTACCTTACGGTAACGCACACCCGAAGTGTCCAGCATCAGCTTTGATGCTTTAGCCGCATCCGTTCCTGCATATTTATCGCTCAGGTAAATTACTTCTGAAATACCAGACTGGATGATGGCTTTGGTACATTCATTACAGGGAAATAATGCCGTATAAATTTTACATCCCTTTAAATCCATTCCAATATTGTTTAAGATAGCGTTGAGCTCTGCATGGCAAACGAAGGGATATTTTGTTTCTAAAAATGCACCCTGCTTATCCCATGGAAAATCATCATCATGGCAGCCGATTGGCAAACCATTATAGCCTGCACCTACAATTTTATTTTGGTCATTCACAATGCAGGCGCCTACTTGTGTGCTGGGATCTTTACTGCGGCGTGCGCTCAGTAAAGCAACACCCATAAAATATTCATCCCATGAAATATAGCCTTCTCTCTTTTTCATCCGCTAATTAATTGTTTGTAATCACAAATTTAATTTTGCTTTCTAACATATTTCGTCAATATAACAATTACCTGCCCTTCTATCTTCCCTTCAATCTGTTCTGTATTATCCGGCACCAAACGAATGTTCTTTACAACTGTGCCCATCTTCGCATTCAGGGTAGAACCTTTTACATCCAATGATTTAGTCAGCACCACGCTATCTCCGTTTTGTAATTGTACTCCATTGCAATCTTTGTGTAAATCAACACTTCCATCATTTTCATGATCACCGGTTGCTTTAGCCCATGCCAGTCTTTCATCATCCATATACATCATGTCAATATTATCCGAGGCCCAGCTCTGGTCTCTCATACGGTTAAGCATACGCCATGCTACTACTTGTACACCCGGCACTTCACTCCACATGCTTTCGCCAAGGCATTTCCAGTGATTACTGTCCAGCTCTGCTCTTTTTTCAATCTGCGCCAAACAGGTTTCGCAAACGATGATATGATCATTTTCATCATTACCCTGTTCCGGTAATACTTCATACATGCTTAATGAAGCAGTCGATTGGCATAGCTCACATTTGTTGTTGCTTCTTTTTAATAGTTGGTCTTGTAGTTTCATCCAAAGGTTTTAAGGCGGCGAAGGTAATAAAAGTTTGAGGTTGAAGAAAGTTTGAAGTTTGAGGTTTGATGTTGTTAGTTCAGGATGGGTTTAAAGTCTAAAGTTTAAGGTGTAAGGTTTTCTGAGGCTTGTCGTTTAAGACGTTTAAATCGTTTAATGTTAATCCTCGTTGGATGTTTAAATCCGAATAAGACAAGCGCAAGGCATCATTAGGCTCCTATTCACCATTGACCATTGACCATTCACCATTCACTATTGACGATTGACGATTCCCCATTCACGATTATTCCCGTATATTTATCCCTCAATTTTCCTTCTAATGAAACAACTGCTTATGGCTGCATTGCTGCTCACTATTGGCTGCAGCACTTTCGCTCAATCAAAATCCGATTCAAGTGTAGACAATCTCAACAATTATTTCAAACCGCTTAAATGGCGATGCATTGGGCCTTTCCGTGGAGGCCGCTCTGTGTGCGCAACAGGTGTGGTAGGTAATCCGCTTGTATATTACATGGGTACTACTGGCGGTGGTGTTTGGAAAACAGAAGATGCCGGGCTAACGTGGACGAATATCTCAGATGGATTTTTTAAAACAGGATCTGTGGGAGCGGTGGCAGTTGCAGAAAGTGATCCAAACGTAGTGTATGTAGGCATGGGAGAACATGCAGTAAGAAATGTGATGACTTCTTCCGGCGACGGCGTATACAAATCAACCGATGCAGGTAAAACATGGAAGAAGATGGGCCTGGATGCTACACAGCATATCGCAAGAATTGCTATTGATCCTAAAGATCCCAATATAGTTTTTGTTGCAGCACAGGGTGCATTGTACAGCAAGTCAAAAGAACGTGGTATTTATAAATCTACGGATGGTGGTGTTACGTGGAAAAATGTATTGTATGTAGATGATAAGACAGGTTGTGCTGAATTATCAATGGATATGAACAATCCAAGAATTTTATACGCTGCTATGTGGGAGCATGGGCGCCTGCCATGGAAAATGATTAGTGGTGGTCCCGGCAGTGGTCTGTATAAATCAACCGATGCCGGTGAGCATTGGGAAAAAATACAGGAAGGTTTGCCAAAAGAAATGGGTAAGATGGCCATTGCTGTTTCAAGAGCCAACAGCGAAAAGGTGTACGCCGTAATTGAAAGCGATTTTGAAAAAGAAGCCGGCGGCATGTATGTATCGAATGATGCTGGTAAAACGTGGAGCCATGTTACCAGTGATCACCGCCTTATCCAGAGAGCATGGTATTATATTGAAGTGTTTCCAGATCCACAATTACAGGATAGGGTATATGTAATGAGTGCGCCTTCACTGCGTTCAAACGATGGTGGTAAAACATGGGAAGATATTTCCAGCACACACGGAGATCATCATAATCTCTGGATCAATCCAACTAATTCCAACAACATGATCATCTCGGATGATGGTGGTTCTGCCATTACTTTCAATGCAGGTAAAACATGGAGCAGCCAGGACAACCAGCCTACTGCACAGTTTTATCGCATTAATGTAGACAACCAGTTTCCTTATAACATTTATGGTGGACAGCAGGACAATACTTCTGTGAGGATTGCCAGTCGTGAGTTGGGTGCAGGTGGTGTCACAGAATCCGCATGGACTTATTCTGCTGGGGGAGAAAGTGCGTTTCTGGCATTTGATCCAAACAATCCCAATTTGGTGTTGGGCGGCAGTTACCAGGGCACTATTGAAGTGCTGAACTACAAAGCAAAAGCTGCTACCAATATTATGGCAGCGCCAATTCAATATTTAGGTCGTGATGCAAAAGATATGAAGTATCGCTTTAACTGGAATGCGCCCATTATCTGGAGCAAGCATGAACCCAATGTGTTTTATCATGGCTCACAATATTTATTAAAGACTACTGATCTTGGTAAAACATGGACAGAAGCTTCGCCTGATTTAACAAGAAATGAAAAAGAAAAGCAAGGTAAGCCTGGTGTGCCTTATACCAATGAAGCAGTAGGTGCAGAGAACTACGGCGACTTAAGTTATATTATGGAATCGCCGCACGAAAAGGGAGTAATCTATACAGGCAGTGATGATGGATATGTACAGCTAACAAAAGATGGTGGTGCTCACTGGACCAATATTACGCCTGCAGGTTTGCAGGAGTGTTTGATCAACGCTATTGAGGTTTCGCCGTTTGATAAAGCAACAGCCTACATCGCCACTACAAGATATAAGTTTAATGACCATACACCTGGTTTGTACAAAACAACGGATTACGGTAAAACATGGACGAAGATTAACAATGGCATACCCTACGGCGCTTTTACAAGAGTAGTAAGAGAAGATGATAAAAGAAAAGATCTTTTATATGCTGGCACTGAATTAGGCGTGTACATATCATGGAATGGAGGAAAGAATTGGGAACCGTTTCAGTTGAACCTGCCTATAGCACCCATCACTGATTTAAAAATTCACCTGGGTAATTTGATTGCAGCCACATCCGGCCGTTCGTTCTGGATACTGGATGATTTGAGCTTGGTGGAACAATACAAAAAAGAAACCAACGCATTCAATTTCTTCAAGCCATCACCTGCGTATATCGTTAACGGTTATAGCGAACTGGATGGCAACAACCCTGAGTTCAAAGGGCTGAATGCAAGACGTGGTATCAATCCATCAACAGGTATTGTGTTGTATTATTTTTTACCTGATCAAAAAGATTCTTTGGAATTGACGATGCAGATAACTGATGCCAATGGCAGAGTGGTTCGTACGTTCAGTTCAAAAGCAGACAGTACCTATCGTAAATATGATGGAGGCCCGGAAGAAGATCCATTACTTACAAAAAATAAAGGACTTAACCGGTTTGTTTGGAATATGCGTTATCAAACCATTCCGGGGGTGCCCAATGTTTATATTGAAAGTAATTATCATGGTCATAAAGCGCCTCCGGGTAAATACACTATCGCCATTACAAGAGGCAATCAAAAACTAAGCACAGAAGCTGAGATACTGGCTAATCCTTTGTATCCAACTACAGCTGCGGAATATAAGGAATACGATGAAGTAATGACCGGCATGGAGAATGCACTTACCGACATGCACAATATGGTGAACCTGCTGAACGCAAAACGCCAGCAACTGGAAACACTTGCCGGAGAAATAACAGGAGAGAAGAATAAAGCGTTGAAAGCAGAAGCAGACTCACTGGTAAGAAAAATGAAAGCATGGGATACAGACATGGTGCAGCGTAAAACACTGGCTTATGATGATGCAGAGAATTTTGAAAATAAATTCACCGCCAATTATCTTTTCTTATTGAATCAAACAGAAAGCGATATTCCAAAAGTAAACCAGCCATCATTGGATTTAATGAAAGATTTGAATGCACAGTGGGCGCAATTAAAAGGCCGTGGCACAATGATATTGGAAAAAGATATTCCTGAATTGAATAAGAAATTGTTTGAAGCTGGTGTGGGAGCGGTGTGGAAGAAGTGATTGTTTTGGAGAGTCATATTCAAATATGACTCTCCACTTTCTTTAAGCTTATCTAAACCTTAATCAACATGAGTAAAGACCCATTAAAAGCAATCGATAAGGAAATCAATTTCCTCGCCGGGTATCAAATAGTGGGAGGATTGATTGGCGTAATATTAGTCATTTATACGTTTACTACTTTGGAGGAAGCTAATTTTTATTATCTCGCCATAATAACATTCGGTCTCCTATTGTATGTTTTTTCCTTCCTATGTGGTGTATTTGTTTTTCAACGTAAAACCATTGGTTTAAGAATATCCCTGATAAACCAAGCGTTACAGGTAATTGGGTTTTCGTTGTTTGGTTACGGATTTGAATTTGTGGCTGGAATATCTTACGATATTTTTATCGACTACAATGACGGATTGGATATTTCCACAAGTTTAGGAATTTCTAATTGGCACTTGCTGCTCAACAATGATACAGGAATAATTCAGGGGTCTATTAATGTGATCGCAATATCAATGGTTATTTTTATTGTTCATTTAAAAAAACGCCAGCGCAAAGAAGTTGCAAGTGTTGAGCTACATGATATTGATTGATTAGGACAAATGGCCTAACTATTACCTCAAATTTTTTTTTAAGTGTTACTTCCAAAAGTTGGCCAGGCAAGAACACCAATAGACATTACAGAGTATATGATATATTGCCCTGCTTGTGAAACCGATCAATGGGCAGATGTGATGGTGCTTAGTAATTATTGGTTTTGTTATTATGTTCCCATTTTTCCGATGGAAAAAGTAAGTGAATACGATATGCAAGAAGTGTGGCTTTAAACGATACGGTTCTCCTTTTAATGAAAAGTTGATTAGTAATTATGAAGGCGTAAAACGGCACTACAAACATCCATGGTGGACTTATCTTGGCATTCTTATATTTTTATCTCCGGTTATTATGATCTTGCTATATCATATTATCAACTACGTATTTTAACCTGGCAATGTTAGTATATCCTTTTTAAAGAATATTCAATTACTTCTTTACTGATCTTTTTTGAGGTATCTTTCAAAAGCAAGCGCTTAAAAAGACTATATGAAAAAGATATATCTCAAATCATTTACTGTAATCTTGCTGTTGGTGTTATTTCTTTTCGAAATAACCAAATGCTTTGCTCAGAAGAAAACCTTACTCGCTCTTTCCAAAACCGATCACATATTAGCACTTATTGATCCTGCAACATTACAAACGAGTGTACGCATACCCGTTGGCCCCGATCCACATGAAGTAATTGCTTCCACAGATGGTAAAACAGCGTTTGTAACCATCTACGGTGGCGGCAGCCTGCATGAAATCAATGTGATTGACCTCGTTG
>CAZDHQ010000282.1:0-6260 GCA_964505135.1 uncultured Ferruginibacter sp. | reverse complement strand
TATTTTGATTTGCATTACAGTAGAGATGCTGAAAGCTCTTTGCTTGGCAAGTTCTGCACTATCACCTTCAAATAATTCATCCACCGTTTGGGAAAATAGTTGATACCATCTTAAGAAATGCTCACGGGTTAGCGGCACTACCCTATTAATGTGCTGGTGAGCAATCATGGGATTACCTTCATAGGAACCGGTGTAAAAAAGTACGTTTTCCCAAAAATCATACATCACCGGCAAATGTTTTTCCCAGTTTACTTTCGCAATATCATTAAAGATGAAACCGATTACATCATCTGCTTTCACCTTCTCATAAAATTGCTGTACCAGCATTTCTATGTCTTCACGATTGGCTAAATCTTTTTTCATTGTAAATGCTTCTAGGTCAGCAGTGTTTGTAATTCCTGTAATAGTTCAGGGCTGCAAGATCTTTCAATTAGTGGAAATATTTCTCTTTCTTCTTTACGGATATGCGCTTCCAGCATCATGCCCAAGTCGTTTAATTGTTCTTTCCTGTCACCGGGCAGACTGAGTGCACTAAACAACTCATGCAGCTTTTTATGTTCAGCCTCAATTGTATCAGCAGCAGCCGAAAGCTGTTCACTTAGCGGCCTTATTTTTTGCAGCATTTGTTCTTCCTTTTCAAAATGCTTCAGCATATCATACTGATAAAACTGTCTTACATAACGAACTTTTTCTTCAACTGACTGTGGCAGCCCACGATAAACTGGTGCATTCTTTTTTATCAACTGCGCCAATATCAAACCATCATGATGCTCACGGGATAATGGTGCCAATGATTCATGTCTTTTCATATTACAAATCTTTACGGTTAAACCTTCTTACAGATAACCATGCAGGGATGCTTATCCACAAAAGCAATACAGCGAAACTCACCGTAATACCTGTGGCTGTACCGAAAAAATCTTTGAACACAGCTCCTGTATATCCCATCATAGCTGAAACGTCCATTTTAAGCAGTACCATAATACGGCTCAGATCAATTGGATTAAACGCTGTAAAGCCTACCATTACTTTTTCTAAAGGATAATCAGCAAACTGGAATAAGATAAACAAAACAAGTCCATCAAACAGCAATGAAAAATACAGCCAAATTAAAATTACAGCCCCGATACCTCTTGCCTTATCACGGATTTTAACTGCTGCCAGCATAGCCAAAGCAACAAATATTACGGTAAGCAATAACCCTGAAACAATCAGGTTGATACCCGTAGCTGAAAACTCGTACAGCATAACAGGAACGCCTACCCCAATAAAAAATGACAGCATTAAGGATGATGCCAGGCCTGTAAACATACTCAGCCAAATTGTTTTTCTTTTCAGTGGCTGGCTTACCAGTAGCTCCAGGAATTCAGAGCTATTGTACACATAAATGGCAGCAAACAATATGCTCACCATTGGTACAATGATTAAAACAATGTTCAGCAGGCTGAGAATTCCTTTTGCGCTGCTATCTTCCAAATTGAATATACTTAATGATAATACCAGCAGGAATATGGTGTAAGCCAGTACAATCCTGTTGCGGAGTATATCAATGATTACATATTTGATTATCTTTTTCATTTCGAGTTTACCATTACGGTTGCAATTGCTTTTGATAATTTTTCTTGGCCGGTATCGGTACGCAGGTCTTCAATACTTTTTTGAAAGAGCAATTTTCCATCCTGCATATAAATCACCTGGGTTACCAAATCATCCAGCTCACTAAGAATGTGTGAGGTGATCATGATGAGTTTGCCCTTTGCTTTTTCTTTTACAATCTTTTCTTTCAATATTTCTGTTGCTACCGGATCAAGACCAGCAGTGGGTTCATCCAGGATTAATACATCAGGATTGAAAAGAAACGCCAACGATGCACTTACTTTTTGTCTTGTACCGCCAGACAGTGTTCGCATCCTTTTATCCAGTAATTTTTTTAACTCGAACTTTTCGATAAGCTCCTCATCCATTTCCACATTTTTTTCATTTCGGATATCTTTCATCATATCCAGCAACTGGCCGATGCTCATGTTATCGGGATAGCGGCCAATCTGCGGCATGTAACCAATCTTTGCCCTGTATTGCCAGTCGTGCAAAATATTTTTTCCATTGAAAGTGATAAAGCCGCTGTCGCAAACCACCATACCTAAAATACATTTAATGAACGTCGTTTTGCCGCTACCGTTAGGTCCAATCAATGCAATGCATTCGCCCTTGTTGCAGTTTACACTTACATTATCCAGCGCTTTCAGCTTACCAAATTGTTTGTTGATATTATTGGCTATAATCATAGTGGTAATGGTTTCATTAATGGATGTTCGTCTTTTAAATTTTCTGGTGTAAGGCTGGGTATCACTTTTTCTGATTTATCCATCAGCGATACAATCAAACTGTGAAACAATATCATTGCCGGTGGATTCTTTTCAACAATCATGCTGTACATGCTCACCGGCCTGTACGGCACATCGCCGATATGGTCTTTGTTTAAATCATAGCCTTCGTACTTATCCCAGTAGTTGTTATTGAAATAATTAAGAACAAGTGAACCATTGGTGCCCACATCAAATGTATTTCCTATGAAATTATTTTCTTCCAGTGTTACATCAGAACAGCTCGCCTGTATCTTAAATGCCCAGCCATTATTTTTGAAAACATTTTTCTTCATCACAATCCTGTTGGCACCTTCCGCATAGATAGCAGAAGTATTTTTTTCAAAATGATTGTTTTCAATATAGCTATCGTTAATTTCTTTTAGCAGGATTCCATAAGCTGCATCGCCCCAGTTTTCTTTGAAATAATTATTAAACATCTTCACTCCTTTTGAAAACATAACAGCCACTCCGGCTCCATTATTTTCAAATGTGTTAGTGATATAAGAGTCGTCGTTGGAGAACATAAAATGCAAGCCATAACGAAGATTTTTAAAGGAGTTGTTTCGCCAGATAACGGAGTTGGTTACAAATTCAAAATAGATACCATCCCTGTGGCCGCTGATAGTATTGGCGATGATTTGCATACTGTCACTTTTCCAGCAGTGAATACCGTTGCCGCTTGCCTGTTCAGTTTTTGCATCACCAGTAAGTTTATTATTCTTGATAGTACAGCGAATGCCGTATTGAGAGTAGATTCCAAAGAACGCATCGTTGATGATGTTATTCATCACGGTAACATTTCTTGAGTTGTATATTTTTATTGCTGCATAATCAACAATGCTGCTTACACCTGTATGCTGCAGCAGGAAGCCATCAACGGTAACATTATTTGATTTTATTGAAATATTCTCATACTTATTTTCAGCATCAATTATTGGATGATTGACTCCTTTTAAAACAATCGCCTTGTTTATAATAAGATTCTTTTCAAAATAAGTTCCATTATCCACTAAAATGGTATCACCTGCTACAGCAGCTGCCACCGCACTTGCAATGGTTTTATATTGCTGCTGCCTGCCCACACGTATCGTATTGGCATTTACATGCAGGCAGCAACAACATAATATGCAGGATAAAATTCTCATTTAAGTAAGTCGTTCCATTTTATTTCAACTGCTTTCAATTGCTCGTTCATTTTTTTCAAACTGTCTTTGTTTGAAAATGCCACCACATTACCATTCATGGGCCCATGTATTTCAGTGCCCTGTAACAACAGGCTTTCAGTTGCTTTTACCAAAGCATGGTTACCTGCAAAGTCAGATACATAAAAGTCTTTTACCTGTGCAGCATCTATCATATTGGCTTTTGTAAATGAAAGCATGCAATGAATATCATCAAACTTAAAAACCTTTCCTTTTGAGGTTACAATTTCTGAAGCATACTTTGGCTCAGTAATTGTCATTTTGCAGAAATAACAGTTGTCAGTTCCTGCTGTAATAGCTTCTGGTGCTGCATTACAGCTATTCAGCAAAGGAAGCAGGAGCAGTAATACAACTGGGTTAACTACAACATAACGCTTGCTGAGATTTTTATGACGCTTCCATTCAATCACCACACAAAGCAGCAGCAACGCACCAGCAGCAATAAAAATCCAGCCACCAATATCAGGAATGGAGTATGCACCAAAGTTGAGTAATTGCTTAAAGCCGATCAAGGGTGGTTGATAAGCCATGCCAGGTACTACTATAGCGGCATTAGGATTTAAATTATGACCATAATTATATTCCCAGCGCCAGAAATCATACATGGCAACGATACCAAAAGCTACAAAAGCAATGAATAAAATATTCAATAATTTTCTGCGTCCAACCGTCGCCGTTAGTGCAAAGGCAGCAGCAAAAAATATGATGAGGTATGGCAGCACTTTGAATTCAATAAAATCTTCATTGTGCAGCGTTTTCATACCAATATAGTGATTAAGCCCATTAATGATGTCAACATTTCCCCTCAGTCCATTGGCATGGATGCTAAGACTTAAGCCTTCTGGATACTGTGGTGCGTCAAGGTCTATGCGCCAGATAGGAGTAAACAAAACTGCTACCAAACCTGCTGCTGCAAGTAATAATAACAGTTTTGTTCCGGCGCCTATTTTGTTTTTCATCTTTATTATTTTAAGTTCATAGAGTCAACCTTATTTCTTTGCAGGAGGTAACAACACAGCATCAATCACGTGTATCATTCCGTTTGATGCAGGAATAGATGCAATGATATGAGCAGTTCCGTTCAATGTCACTTTACCATCTTTCACACTTACCGTTACGTTATCGCCGTTCACCATGCCGAGTGTTTGTCCGTCAGTTAAGTTTTCTGCTTTGATGGCAGATACTGTTACGTGGTATTGCAGTATGTTTTGTAAGTCTGCTTTTTTATCATCTTTCATCAAACCTTCCACTGTACCCGCAGGTAATTTATTAAATGCATCATTGGTTGGTGCAAATACGGTGAATGGGCCGGCATTGGATAATGATGTAACCAAATCAGCCTGCTTTAATGCAGCGACTAATGTAGTATGGTCTTTGGAACCTACTGCTACTTTCACTACATCTTTTGCTGATTCATCATCTTTCACTGCTTCCTGTCCGCCTGCTGGTGTAGCAGCCTGTTCAGTTGATGCAGTTGATGCTGTGTTATCTGTTGCATTATTGCAGCTCATTAAGCCGCCGATGATTAAAGAAAAATATATGACATGCTTTTTCATAAAATGAGTTTGAGTTGGTGTGAGGTGTTTTTTATGAGCCGGGCTGTTGGAATTCAATTTAGCTGCGGTGGCGTCGCACTCTTGTACAATAGTTCTTTATTGAGCGAATAATGCAGAGCAACTTTGTTTTCATCACGCTCTCTGCTTTTTTACCTCACCCCTGCCCCTCTCCTTGAGGAGAGGGAGGAGGAGATATCGCTTTTACTTATTACTCAAAAAAAGATGAATAGAAAATAGAAAGTACAAGTGAGTGACACAACGATGCCGAAAAAAGATTCACAGCTGGCCACAAAAAATTATTTCAAAAAACTATGAGGTCCATTCTTAAGTCCCCCTTGGGGGGATTTAGGGGGCTGTTACTTCGCTGGTGCAGCGGCAGTACTATCCGCTTTTGGTAAGTTTTTACCAGTGCTGAATGTTAGCGGAACATTACTACCTGCAGGTGAAATCCTGATGTAGCCCTGCATTTCCTGGTGCAATGCACTACAGAAATCTGTGCAATAGAATGGGAACATACCTGGTTTTTCTGCTATCCATTTTAATGTTTGTGTTTCACCTGGCATGATCAGTAGCTCTGCATTGTTTGCACCTTTAATTGCAAAACCATGCGGCACATCCCAATCCTGCTCCAGGTTAGTAACGTGGAAGTAAACTTCATCACCTGCTTTCACACCTTCAATGTTATCAGGAGCAAAGTGAGAACGTACACAAGTCATATACACATCCACTTTGTTTCCAGTGCGTACCACTTTTGCTTCTCCTTCGCCTTTAGTCACAAATGGGTTAGCGTTCTCTTCAATCTTGAAGAACTTAACTGATTTATTTTTGATTACATCAGCGGCTACTGCCTGTGCATAGTGTGGTTCACCAATGGTTGGGAAGTCAAGAATCAACTGCATTTTATCACCGCTGATATCATAGAGCTGTGCACTCTGTGCTAACTCTGGGCCTGTAGGCAGGTAACGGTCTTTAGTAATTTTGTTATATGCAATTACATATTTTGCATTGGGCTTTTTGCTGTCGCCACCAGGGATACACAGGTGACCAACTGAGTAAAATGTTGGAGCCCTGTCTAACACTTTTAAGCTTTCAATATTCCATTTAACCACTTCACTTGATACAAAGAAAGTAGTGTA
>CAZDHQ010000281.1:0-6265 GCA_964505135.1 uncultured Ferruginibacter sp. | reverse complement strand
GGTTTACCAAGAGGAACAATTTTAGAAAGCTGGTCGAATCCATTCCAGCCTTATCACATGGCCAACACAAAAGCAAATATTGATCACTTTTTAGCATCAAGAAAATTAAGTGAAGAAGCAGAAGGATATTTAATCAATGCATTGAATAAAGCGGATGAAAAAGATAAAAGCTTTATCAATTCATTTCTTGTCACCGCAAGAATACTAAACTACAGTTCCACCAGGTTTATTTTGGCAAAGACTATTTCTGATCGCTGGGCCAATTCATCAGAAAAAGATAAGAAGGATGATTTTGTAATCTATGATATTACTTACAGTTGCCATGGTTTATTAGTAGATGCCATGGATCAAATCGGTGAATTGAAATCGGAATATGAAAAGGCATGGAAGGATGAATACAAGCCGTATCGCCTTAATACCATGCTGGGAAGATTTGATGTAGAGTACGGCCTGTGGCGAAAATTATTCATCAAAGTATTGGATCACCGCATTCAGCTAAAAGATGATGAAGTAAATAAATCATTTGAAGAATTATTCAAACCTGATTTCTAATTTCTTAATTCGTGTAATTAGTCCAATTCGTGTAATAAAAAAACAATGGAATCAACAATCAAATTTATCAGCCCAATTGAAGGCGACATGCTTCATGCAAGAGACGGCGAAGTGGTAAACGGCTCATTGCAAACAATCGTATCCATATCTGCACCAGTAGGAAGCGAAATCACCATCAATGGTGAAAAATCAACTGCGATTGAAAATACTTTTATTGCAAAACTTAGTTTGTCGAACTATAAAAATAAAATCGAAGCAATCAATCACTCTACAGGTGAAAAACAAAGCATCACGGTTTATTGGCTGCCCAATTTTGCGGGTAAGTATCGGTTATCCATAGACGATAATATTTGGTTCCTGAGAGATATACACAAAGAAAATCCTGCCTCTTTATTTGATAACAGCTACCTGGCATTTCTAAAAGAAGTGCATGACAATTATGGTACAAAAATTCACCTGAATTTATTTTATCAAACCGAAGGATTTAATCTTTCTCAGTTCAGCGATAAATACAAAAATGAGTGGAACCAAAATGCAGATTGGTTAAGATTGAGTTTTCATGCATTGGGAGAATTCCCTGACCAGCCTTATATCAACGCCGGTTATGAGCAGGCAAAACAGGATTGTATTTTGGTAGATGACCAGATCAAACGATTTGCAGGCGCAGCATCAATGGGTCCTTTCACCACCATTCATTGGGGTGAAGCAACAAGAGAAGCAGCAAGAGCAGTAAAGGATTGTGGCTATCATGGTTTATTAGGCTATTTTGGTTTAGAGCCTGCGTTTAACGGTGTTTCTTATTACCTGGAAGAAGAAAAAAGAAACAGGGTAAATAAAAGGTTTGTGTGGAAGGATGATGAAATGGATATGGTATTTGCCAGGACAAGCATGGTGATTGACAGGGAAACAATTGACAGCATTCATCCCAAGCTGGAGCAATATAAGATTGATAACAACATGCCGCCTTACCTGGATTTTTTGGTGCATGAACAATATTATTATCCCGATTATTTCAATTATCAACCCGCTTATAAAGAGAAAATTATCAAGGCTGTTAAATGGGCTGTTGATAACGGTTACCAACCAGCGTTTTTAGCTGATTGTGTTTTTGAAAACTAATTAGAAATAACATCGTATGACGAACAATAGAAGAAATTTTTTAAAACATGCAGGCCTATCCGGTGCAGGCTTGTTTGTATCAGGCATGATGCAGGCTTATGCAAGCACACCCGAAGAGCTGGATAAAATAAAAGAGCAGGCAGAAAGAAGAGAACCGCAGCATTTCAATATGTGTGGTTATGCCGCTCCCAAATTGGAAACGGTAAGAATTGGTGTAGTAGGAATCGGTAACCGTGGATACGGTGCAGTAGAGCGCCTGGTAAAAATAGAAGGTGTGCAGATTATGGGTCTTTGTGATCTTCGACCGGAAAGAACGCAACTGGCACAAAAGTTAGTGGAAGCTGCTGGCCATAAACCCACACTCTACGATGGCAGTGCAGAAGCCTGGAAGAAATTATGCGAAAGAAAAGACATTGATCTTGTCTACATACTTACACCATGGGCATTACACACGCCTATTGCAGTCTTCTCTATGAATCATGATAAGCATGTTTGTGTAGAAGTGCCTGCAGCTAAAACATTGGAAGAAGCATGGCAACTGGTGCAAACGAGTGAGCGTACACGCAAGCATTGCATGATGATGGAAAATTGTTGTTATGATTTTTCGGAATTACTAACGCTGAACCTTGCACGCCACGATTTCTTTGGTGAGATCATTCACTGCGAAGGTGGTTATATTCACAACCTGCAGGAACTGATGTTTTCCAAGGAACATTTCTATCAAATGTGGGAATTGATTGAGGCCTACAAGCGCAAAGGAAATTTATATCCTACGCATGGCCTTGGACCTTTGTGTCAATTGCTCAATATCAACCGTGGTGATAAAATGGATTACCTGGTTTCTGTTTCCACCAATGATTTTATTCTCGGTGATTTGGCAAAAGAATACGCAAAGAAAGATTCTTTCTATAACGAGTTTGTGGGCAAACCATACAATGGCACGATGAATACATCTACCATCCGTACAAAAAAAGGTAAAACCATCATGCTGCAGTTTGATGTAGGTTCAGTAAGACCTTATTCAAGAAACCAACTGGTGAGTGGCACAAAAGCAATCGGGCAAAAATACCCGGAGCCTGCACGCTATGCAACAGGCCATGAATGGATGACAGCAGAAGAATACAAAGCATTGGAAGAAAAATACCAGCCACCAATTGTGAAGAAAATTGGAGAGATGGCAAAACAGGTGGGCGGCCACGGCGGCATGGATTTTATCATGGACTGGAGAATGATTGATTGCTTAAGAAATGGTTTGCCACTGGAACAGGACGTGTATGATGCAGCATTGTGGAGTTCTATATCACCACTAAGTGTTTGGTCGGTAGCCAACCGTTCCAATTCTATTTCGGTGCCGGATTTCACCGGTGGTTCTTACAAAACAAACAAACCATTAGACATCTCCATGACAACTGGCGGCACCACCAAAGCACTGTTGTAAGGCATGTTTAAAAAGTACACATTTCAGCTATAGAAACATAATTATCTAGCAAAGGCATTTTTTAATTTTAGAGTAGAAGAAAAAAATAAACGATCTAGATTCATCTTTTTCAAATAATTAATTCTTGAATAAAGAGTTTGCTCTTACCATAACGGTTTTAGTTTAACACAGTACTTGGATAAGCCGCCTCTTTTTCTCCGGTGTCGCCGAAGGCGGTATTGAAAAAATGCGAAGCATATTTTTTCAAAGGGGAAAAAGTAGCGGTGTTCCAAGTACGCAGCCCGCCGGCTGTGGAGGCAAAAGGTATGAATCGAATACATTATCAATCGAAGTAGAAAGCTTGCATTAAAACGCTAAAAATGAAACATTCTTTTCATAGAAGAAAATTCATCAAAACATCAGCCATCACCAGCATCGGCCTAACCATGTTTAACAGTTTCCCCTCTTTTGCTGCTAATAAAAAGCAAGAAGGCAAACGCATCGGTATCATCGGCCTCGATACCTCCCACGCCACCGCCTTCGTCGAAGCATTAAACGGCCCCAATCCAGATGCCGCTTACGATGGATACAAAGTAGTGGCAGCCTATCCGCAGGGAAGCAAAGTGATCAAGAGCAGTTATGAAAGAATCCCCAAGTATACAGAAGAAGTAAAAAAGTTCGGGGTAGAAATAGTGAGCTCAATAGAAGAGCTGCTGAAAAAAACAGATGTCATCATGCTCGAAACAAATGATGGTAATCCGCATCTGGAGCAGGCATTGCAGGTAATGAAAGCAGGCAAAACACTATGGATTGATAAACCCGTGGCTGCATCATTGGCCGATGTGTTGACCATTTTTGATGCTGCAAAAAAATACAACGTACCGGTGTTCTCTGCATCTTCATTAAGATACGCTACCAATGTGCAGGAGACTGCATCAGGACAAAGCGCCGGTAAGATAATTGGTGCAGACACCTATAGTCCCTGCCCGATAGATAGCACACATCCCGATTTCTTCTGGTACGGCATTCATGGCATTGAGATATTAACGACGGTAATGGGCAAAGGTTGCACATCGGTAAGCAGGGTGCATACGGAAGATACAGACGTGATCACAGCAGTATGGGAGGATGGCCGCATCGGAACCTTCCGTGGAAACAGGAAAGGCCCTAACGAATATGGCGGCACTGCCATCGGTGAAAAGGCAGTCGTAAAGCTCGGGCCATATGGCGGCTACGAACCATTACTAAAACAAATCATCCAATTTTTTAATACAGGTATTTCACCAGTAACCGTTGAAGACACCATTGAAATCTATACCCTAATGGAAGCGGCGGATGAGAGCAAAAGAAGAAAGGGTGCATCTGTTTTATTAGCAGATGTATTAAAGAAAGCAACGGCAAAAAAGAAAAAGGTTTCCTAACAACATCATACAAAATTCATCACAATGGATAAAAAAGATATTGCTAATAATGACGCCAACAGGCGTTCCTTCATCCGCTCAACAGGAATGGTGGCAGCAGGCTTTTTGTTATCACCGCAGTTGATACAAATGGCAAAAGCTGCACCGCCCAAACTAACGGTGCCGGACATTCTAACAGGAGATGCAACCAAGGCAGCCCTGCTGGGCGGTGCTCCGTTGCGTACTAAGAAATGGCCCGAATGGCCCATCTGGAATATTGATACGGATGAAAAAGCAGTAATTGATGATTTAAGAAGTGGCATCTGGTCAAGAGCTGGCCTGGTAAAAGAGTTTGAGCAAAAGTGGGCGCAGGTAGTGGGTACCAAGAGATGCCTTGCAGTGGTAAATGGAACCAATGCACTCACCACTGCTTTAATGCAGTTGGGCATTGGCGGCGGTGACGAAGTGCTGGTGCCTTCTTATACATTTATCGGGACCGTTGCCCCGGTATTGGCTACGGGTGCCATGCCCATTTTTGTCGATACAGATAAAGAAACTTTCCAGATAGATGCTTCAAAAATTGAAGCAAAGATTACATCCAGGACAAGGGCCATTGTGCCGGTTCACATTCTTGGTTTGCCGGTTGATATTGAAAAGATTGTAGCCATCGCAAAAAAACACAACCTGGTGGTGGTGGAAGATGCCTGCCAGGCGCACATGGCTGAAGTCAATCACAAACGGGTTGGATCATTTGGTGATGCAGGCTGTTTCAGTTTTCAAAATTCAAAGAACCTGGCCATCGGAGAAGGTGGCGCTATCACCAGCGACAATGAAAAATTCATGGACCTGTGTTACTCTTACCACAACTATGGAAATCCTTACGGTGCTTCTGTTGGTTCGGTTACATCAGGCACAGCCATTCCCGGCAACAAGTTACGGCTGACGGAATACCAGGCTGCTATTGGTTTAGCACAATTGAAAAGACTGGAAGAACAAACCAATCTTCGCAACAATAATGCCGCTTACCTGAAAGACAAGATCAAATCAATTCCGGGCATCACACCTTATCGTCTATACGACAACGTTACAAAGGCGGCTTTTCATCTCTTCCCTTTCCGTTACAATAAGGAAGCGTTTAAAGGTTTATCAAGAGATGCATTCATCAAAGCATGTAATGCAGAAGGCATTCCCTGTATGACCGGTTATACACCATTGAATAAAATGCCTTACCTGCAGGCGGCTTTTGAATCGAAGAATTACAAAAGAATGTATTCGGCAAATAATAGAAGAGATTCCGGGCGCGTTCGCATTGCAACTCGCATTGCTTGCTCTAACGCCCGACGGCAGATTCGGCGGCTACAGCATACTGCCCGGATTTCAAATTGCAGCGTATAGCCAGGGTAAAAATCGCTTGACAGATACTCCGAATTTTACTTCGAAAAACGATGAATAAACTCAAAATAATTTATTTTTTAATCGGTGTTTTATTCCTGATTATTCCTTGTTTCGCCTACTCTCAAATTACGGTTCGGAATATTTACGTCGACCGCAAACCCGTGTTTGATTCCACAAGCAAAGACTGGTTTTTTGCGGGCGATATAGCTAATTGGTTGCACAGCTCAACACGTGATTATGTTATTGACGATGAACTGCTTTTTTCCGAAGATGACGAATTGCTTGACGACGACGCGGAAGAAACCGAACGCAACCTTCGCCGAACGGGATTATTTGCCGATGCTAAAGTCCGCGTGGATACGATAAATGACCGAGAAGCCGG